>JALYGH010000182.1 GCA_030777205.1 Chloroflexota bacterium | reverse complement strand
CGACCTGTTCCCCGGCACCTTCGAGTCCTACTTCGACGTCGGGAAGAAGCTCAAGGCGAACGGCCGCCCGCTCGGCCAGGCGCTCTCGCACAGCTTCGGCGACCCGCCCACCTGGTGCTACCCGCTGATGTGGGCCTACGGCGGGCGCGAGGTCGACGAGGCCGGCAAGGTCGACCTCGACCGCCCCGAGACCGTCGCGGCGGTCGAGGCGATGAAGGACGCCTGGCAATCGGCGTTCGACGAGACCGGCCTGGCCTGGGACGACACGGCGAACAATCGCGCGTTCCTGGCCGGCACGGTGTCGGCCGTGCTGAACGGCGCCAGCATCTGGTGGGTGGCACGCAACGATAAGTCCCCGTTCTTCGAGGACATCGGCCTGGAGCTGCTGCCGCCCGGGCCGAAGGGGCGCGCGCTGTTCGTGCTGAACAACAACTACGCGGTCATGGGGTACTCGCCCAACGCCGAGGCGGCCAAGGCGTTCATCCGCTGGACGATGCAGCCGGACGTCTGGCTGCCCTGGTTCAAGGTCGGCGGGAGCTACTACAGCGGCGTCGGTGAGAAGCAGGAGGACAACCCGATCTGGGACGAGTTCCCGCCCCAGACGCGGGTCTTCAAGGGCGCCGGCCGCGAGACGCGCTACCCGGGCTGGCCTGGGCCCTACAGCCAGCAGGCCGGGCTGGCGCAGTCGAAGTACATCATCGTCGACATGTTCGCCAAGGCCGTCCAGGGCGAGTCGCCCGAGGCGGCGGTGAAATGGGCAGCGAACGAGCTGGCGCAGATTTACGTCGCGTAGCCGCCGCGTCGCGTCGTCACCGGCCGGCCCCTGAGTGGCCGCCCGGCGACGACGGTCGATCGAGAAAGGAGGCGCGACGGTGAGCGCACGCATCGACTCCGCCGTGGCCGCGCGCCGGGCGGCGCACCCGACCCGGCGCCCCTGGAGCAACCTGCTCGAGCGCGAGGGGACACTGGGGCCGATCCTGATGTTCCCGGCCGTGGCGATCCTCGCGCTCCTGATCGCCTACCCGTTCTTCCTGGGCATCTGGTACGCCCTCACCGACGCACGCATCGGCGTGCCGGGCACGTTCGTCGGGTTGGACAACTTCATCCAGGCCGCCCAGAACGGGATCTTCCAGCAGGCCATGCGGAACACGTTCCTCTATACGGCCGTGACGACGGCGTTCAAGCTCGCCCTGGGGCTGGCGCTGGCGCTCCTGATGAACCAGCACTTCCCGCTGAAGAACCTGGTGCGGGCCGGCCTGCTGCTGCCGTGGATCATCCCGACGGCGCTGTCCACGCTGGCCTGGCTCTGGATCTTCGACTCGACCTACGGGATCATCTCCTGGGTGCTCCGGAACATCGGGCTCATCGAGCGCAGTATCCCGTTCCTCGGTGACCCGACCCTCGCGATGGGCTCGGTGATCGCGGTCAACATCTGGCGCGGGACGCCGTTCTTCGCGATCTCGCTCCTCGCGGCGCTCCAGACGATCTCGCGCGACCTCTACGAGGCGGCGGCGATGGACGGCGCGAACGCGGGGCAGCGGTTCCGCCACGTGACCCTGCCCCTGATCATGCCGGTCCTGACGATCGTGACCCTGTTCTCGGTGATCTGGACGTTCGCCGACTTCCAGCTCGTCTACGTGCTGACGCGCGGCGGCCCGACCAACAGCACCCACCTACTCGCCACGCTGGCGTACCAGATCGGGATGACGGCCGGCGAGCTGAGCATGGGCGCGGCCATCTCGCTGTGGATGTTCCCCTTCATGGCCGCCCTCGTCGTGGCGACCCTCTGGTACCAGCGCCGGGAGACGGGATCATGAGCGTCGCCATCCGCCCCACCCATGGCGTGGGCGTCGACCGGTCTGGCCCCCCTGAAGCGGGTGTTCACCTTCTGGCTGCCGCTGACCTTGTTCGTCGTCGTCACGCTGTTCCCCTTCTACTGGATGCTGGTGGCGTCCCTGAAGCCGAACAACGAGCTGTACAACCTGCGTACCTTCCCGTTCTGGGTGTTCAGCCCGACCCTTGACCACTACACGTATCTGTTCGAGCGGACGCTCTACGCCCGCTGGCTGATGAACACGCTGATCGTCGCGGTCGCCTCGACGGCGATCTCGCTCCTGTTCGGGATCCTGGCGGGGTACGCGCTCGCGCGGCTGCGCTTCGCGGGCGCCGGTGTCCTCGGAGTGGCGGTGTTCATCAGCTACCTGGTGCCCCAGACGCTGCTGTTCATCCCGATGTTCGACGTGATCAAGACGCTGAACGTCGCGGACACGTACTGGGCGCTGATCCTGACCTACCCGACCTTCCTGATCCCGTTCTGCACCTGGCTCCTGATGGGCTACTTCAAGAGCATCCCGAAGGAGCTCGAAGAGAGCGCGATGATCGACGGGTCGAGCCGGCTGCGGGCGCTGGTCGAGATCGTGCTGCCGCTGGCGATGCCCGGCATCCTGTCGGCCGGCATCTTCGCCTTCACGCTGTCCTGGAACG
>JALYGH010000181.1 GCA_030777205.1 Chloroflexota bacterium | reverse complement strand
GCGCTACGCTGTCGGTCGCCATGTCCGCGATCCGGTCGACGGTCGACCCCAGCTCGGCGGAGTTCCGCGCGAACGCCGACCACAATCGCGCCCTCCTCGCCGAGCTGCGCGAACGGCTGCGCCTGGTCCAGGCCGGCGGCGGTCCGGCGGCGGTCGCTCGGCACCGCGAGTGGGGCAAGCTGCTCGCCCGCGAGCGCATCGCCCGCCTGTGCGACCCGGGCACGCCGTTCCTCGAGCTGAGCCCGCTGGCGGCCTGGGACCTCTACGGCGGGGAAGCGCCCGCGACCGGCCTCGTGACCGGCATCGGGCGCGTCGCCGGGCGCGAGGTCGTCGTCGTCGCCAACGACGCGACGGTGAAGGGGGGGACCTACTACCCGCTGACCGTCAAGAAGCACCTCCGCGCCCAGGAAATCGCCGAGCAGAACCGCCTGCCCTGCCTCTACCTCGTCGACTCCGGCGGCGCGTTCCTGCCGCTCCAGTCGGAGGTCTTCCCGGACCGCGACCACTTCGGCCGCATCTTCTACAACCAGGCCCGGATGTCGGCGCAGGGCATCGCCCAGGTAGCGGTCGTGATGGGCTCCTGCACGGCCGGCGGGGCGTACGTCCCGGCGATGAGCGACGAGGCGGTCATCGCCCGCGGGACCGGCACGATCTTCCTCGGCGGGCCGCCGCTGGTCAAGGCCGCGACCGGCGAGGACGTCAGCGCCGAGGAGCTGGGCGGCGCGGACGTCCACACGCGGATCTCCGGCGTCGCCGATCACATCGCGGACGACGACGAGCAGGCGCTCGGGATCGCCCGGCGGATCGTGGCGAATCTCCAGGGGCGCAAGGAGCTGCCCTGGGCGGTGGCCGAGCCGCGTCCGCCGGGCTACGACCCGACCGAGCTGTACGGCCTGATCCCGCGCGACCCGCGCAAGCAGTTCGAGATCCGCGAGGCGATCGCGCGGATCGTCGACGACAGCCAATTCGACGAGTTCAAAGCTCGCTACGCGACGACGCTCGTGTGCGGGTTCGCGCGGATCGAGGGCTTCCCGGTCGGGATCGTCGCCAACAACGGCATCCTGTTCTCTGAGAGCGCGCTCAAGGCGACCCACTTCATCGAGCTGTGCTGCGCCCGGCGGGTGCCGCTCGTGTTCCTGCAGAACATCACCGGCTTCATGGTCGGCCGCGAGTACGAAAACCGCGGGATCGCGAAGGACGGCGCCAAAATGGTGATGGCCGTGGCGAACGCCCGGGTGCCGAAGTTCACTGTGATCGTCGGCGGCTCGTTCGGGGCCGGGAACTACGCGATGTGCGGGCGGGCGTACTCGCCGCGCCAGCTCTGGCTCTGGCCGAACGCGCGGATCTCGGTCATGGGCGGCGAGCAGGCCGCGAACGTCCTGCTGACGGTCAAGCTCGACCAGCTTCGGGCGCGCGGCGAGGCGATGTCGGAGGCGGAGCAGGCCGAGTTCAGGGCGCCGACGCTGGCGAAGTACGAGGCGGAGGGCAGCCCGAACTACAGCACCGCCCGCCTCTGGGATGACGGCATCATCGACCCGGCCGACACGCGGACGGTCCTCGCGCTCGGCATCGCGGCCGCGCTGAACGCCCCGATCCCGCCGACGACGTTCGGCGTCTTTCGGATGTAGCCGGTGGGCGATCTTCGGCACTTTTCGTGGCAGGCGGCCAGTCGAACCGTTCCGTCCTCCGAGGCATGCCGCTACACTCCCCGTATCTCGGTCGGCGCGAGCATGATGATGCTCCGGATGCACGAGCGCGCCATCGACTTCGCCGGGCTCGTCGCGCGGGCGCGGGCCTGTGAGCGCTGCCCGAGGATGGCCGGGCGCACGCGCGTGCTCGGGCCAGGCAACGGCCCACTCGACGCACGTATCCTGTTCGTGGCCGAGGCCCCGGGGCGGCTCGGCGGGGACCGGACGGGCGTGCCGCTGAGCGCCGACCAGACCGGACGCAACTTCGACCAGTTCCTCGCGGCGGCCGGATTGGAGCGGGGAGCCGTGTTCGTGACGAACGCCGTGCTCTGCAACCCGCGCGGCGAGCGCGGGCTGAATGACCGCCCGCGGGCCGCCGAACTGCGCAACTGCTCGGCGCACCTGGCCGACGCGATCGCGATCGCCGACCCGCCCTGGGTGGTCGCGCTCGGGCGCGTGGCGCTCGATGCGCTCGGGCTGATCGCGCCGCACGACGCGCAGCTCGCGCGGGACGTCGGCACGGCGATCCCCTGGGCCGGCCGCCGGCTGGTCCCACTGTACCATCCCGGCCCGCGCAGCGTCGCCCGGCGGGGGCGGGCTTGCCACGTCGAGGACTACCGCCGCCTCGCGGCGCTCGTCAGTTCAAGTCAGCTCAACACGTTACGATGACTGCGAGCGAGCCGACAGTCGGCCGCGAGCGGAACCGCGAGCGTGATCGGGCAGCCGTCCGGCGCGCGATTGGTCGGCGCAGGCACGCGCGAGGAGGGGTGAGGTGGCAGGCGAGCTAGCGGGCAAGGTGGCGCTGATCACCGGGGCCGGCTACGGCATCGGGCGGGCGTTCGCGCTGGGGTTCGGGGCGGCGGGTGCATCCGTGCTGGCGACGGACATCCTGGAAGAGAACGCCGAGCGGACGGCGGAAGCGATCCGGCGGGCCGGCGGGCAGGCAGGTAGTCGCCGCCTCGACGTCTCGAAGCGGGCCGAGGTCGAGGCGGCCGTGCAGGCAGCCGTCGAGCGCTTCGGGCGTCTGGACATCATGATCAACAACGCCGGCATCTTCCCGCGGGCGGCCGCCCTCGAGCTGGACGACGCGACCTGGGACGCGGTCCTGTCGGTCAATCTGAAGGGGACGTTCCTCTGCTCGCAAGCGGCGGCGCGGGTGATGGTCGAGCAGGGGGAGGGCGGGCGGATCGTCAACCTCGCCTCGAGGTCGGCGTACCAGTTCTCGCCGCGCGGCACCCATTACGCCGCCAGCAAGGCCGGCATTGTCGCCTTCACCCGCAACCTGGCCGTCGAGCTTGCGCCATTCAAGATCACGGCGAACGCGATCGCGCCCGGCCTGACCGACACCGCCCAGCCGCGCTACGGCATGACCGACGAGGAGATCGCCGCGGCCGGCGACAGCGTGCCCCTGGGCCGCATCGCCCAGCCTGAGGACATCGTCCCGATCGCGCTATTCCTCTGCGGGCCGGGTGGGGCCTACATCACCGGCCAGGTCCACCACGTCAACGGCGGCTCGTTCATGCCATGATGGGCGGGGAGGCGAGATGCTCGATTACGCCTCGGCAATGCAGGCGGTGGTCGAGGCGCTCGCCGCCGAGGCCGGTTGCACCCCTGCACAGCTCATTGAGCCCGGCGTCCACCTTTACGAGCGCCCCGACGAGCGCGGTCCGCGACCGGCGCCGGCGCGTCGTTTCCGGCCGAGCCACCCGTCGTTCGCCGCCGTCTGTCTCGGCGATGGCGTGGCCGTCTCGGCGAGCCGGGAGCTGTTGCCGCTGCTCGCCCCGCACTTCGAGCGCATCGGGCGGGACCAGGCGTTCGAGCTGGAGCGCCTGTCCGCCGTGAGCGGGTTGCTGCGACCGCACGGGCTGCACCTCCGCGGTCCGGGCCCGCGGCTCGTCTGCGGCGGGGACACGCTCAGGCCGCGGCCGGTCCCCGAGGAGTTCCGCATGGTGGTCGAGCCGGACCCGCCGATCGAGCGCGTGCGCGAGCTCGGGGGCGTGCGCGAGCCTGTCGGGCC
>JALYGH010000180.1 GCA_030777205.1 Chloroflexota bacterium | reverse complement strand
TCCTGCCCGAGCAGCTCTACCCGGTCCTCCAGGTGGTCTCCGGCCTGCTCGTGGTCGGCATCGGGGCATGGCTGTTCGCGACCCGGTTGCGAGCGGCGCTCGCCGCGCGTCGCGTTGCCCAGACCGGCACGGCCCATGGCGACTCCCACCACCACGCGCACGGCCACGCCCAAGCTCACCTCCATGCCCACGATCATCCCGACTCACCGGCCGGCGCCCAGGCACGCCACCATATCCACGATGAGCGGGCCCACCACGGCCACGCGCACGCCGAGCACGTTCACCTCGAGCACGATCAGCACGGGCACGCGCATCGCGGCCACGGCGAGCATGCGCATGCTCACAGCGCCGGCCACGACGAGCACGAGCACGCACCGGGCGCGCTCGTCCACAGCCACGGCGGACGGGCACACTCCCACCTGCCGCCCGGCGCGGACGGTCAACCGGTCACCTGGCGAAGCCTCCTCGCGCTCGGCGTCTCGGGCGGCCTGGTGCCGTGTCCGTCGGCACTGGTCGTCCTGCTCAGCGCGATCGCGCTCCACCGCGTGGGATTCGGACTGCTCCTGATCGTGGCGTTCAGCGTCGGGCTGGCGGCGGTCCTGGTCGGGATTGGCCTGCTCCTCGTCTACGCCCGCCACCTGTTCCGGCGGGTCAGCATCGGCGGCCGGCTCGCGCCACGCCTCGTCCCGGTGGCCGGCGCGCTGCTGATCGTCGCCACCGGCGTGGCCCTCGTCCTCCAGGCGCTCCCCACCGCCTGACGAAATGACCGGTCGGCGCCGCGCTCATATCGGGACGCCGACCTCGGATGAGGGACGGGCCGGGCCGCCGCTGATCCCGATTGGGGCGCCGTCCGCCCGCCAGCAGGCTGCGCCGTGCAGCAACCCCGCCTCGTCCACCAGCACGCCGTTCATGCCCCCGGCCACCTTCTCGACCAGGGCGACGCGGTGGCCGCGCGCGACGAGCGCCGCTTGTAGCTCGGCCACGTTCGGGAAGCCGCGCTCCAGCTCCAGCTCCGGGCCCTGCGTCCAGGCCCGCGGCGCCTCGACCGCCTCCTGGAGCGTCATGCCATGGTCGATCACGTTCAGGATCGCCTGGGCCACCGCCGCGAAGATTCGCTTCCCGCCGGGCGTCCCGAGCGCCAGGAACGGGCGGCCGTCGCGCAGCACGATCGTCGGCGACATGCTCGACAGGATCCGCTTGCCGGGCTCGATCGAGTTCACCCCGCCGGGCGTCGGGTCCATCAAGCTCATGTGGTTGTTCAGCAGCATCCCGGTGCCCGGCGTCGTCACCTTCGAGCCGAACCCCTTCTGGAGGGTCTGGGTCGCACTGACGATCGTGCCCTCGGCGTCGATCACCGTGCAGTGGGTCGTGTTCGCGCCCTCGCCGCCCAGGAAGCGCATGGCCTCGGGCGCCTCCCCGGCCCGGTGGTCGCGGGCGCGACCCGCGTTGATGTCCGCCCGGCGCCGATCGGCGTACTCGCGCGAGGTTAGCCACTCGACGGGCACGGGCACGCGGTCCGGGTCGGCCATGTAACGGCGACGGTCGGCGAAGGCGATCTTGAGCGCCTCGGCGAACAGGTGGACGTAGCCCGGCGTCCCGAACGTCAGCTCGCCCCGCCCAAGCGGGAACGACTCGAGCAGGTTGAGGATCTGGACGATGTGCGTGCCGCCCGACGACGGCGGCGCGGCCGAGACGATCTCGTGGCCGCGGTAGGCGCCTCGGACCGGCGTCCGCTCCTTCACCACGTAGCCGGCCAGGTCGTCCAGCGAGATCAACCCGCCATTCGTGGCCATGTCGGCAACAATGATGCGGGCGAGCGGGCCGCTGTACATCGTGTCGGCGCCCTCGGCGGCGATCTGGCGCAGCGTCCGGGCGAAGTCGCGCCGCACGATCCGCTGCCCGACCGTCGGCACCCGACCGCCCGGCAGGAACACCTCGGCCGTCGCGGGGAACTGCGCCAGGTCGGCGGCAGAGCTGGTGATGCTGCGGACCAGGTACTCGCTGGCCGCGAAGCCGCCCTCGGCGAAGCGGGCCGCCGGCTCGATCAGCTCGGCGAGCGGCAGCCGGCCGTAGCGCTCGACGGCGTACGCCCAGCCCTTCAGCGCCCCGGGCGTGGCGACGGCGCGGTACCCGACATCGTTCGCGCCATCCCGCGTCCCGTACTCCAGGTCGCCGGGGATCGGGTCGTACATGTCGGGCGTGGCGGAACCCGGCACGGTCGCATAGTCGTCGACGAAGGCGGTATCGCCCGTGCGGCCGTCGCGGATGACGAAGAAGCCGGCCCCGAACGGCGAGACCATCATCGGCTCGACGACCGAGAGGGCGAACAGCGTCGCCACGGCGGCGTCAACGGCGTTCCCACCGCGCGTCAGCGCCTCGATGCCGGCCGTCGACGCGAGCGGGTGATTGGAGGCCACCATTCCTCGCGAGGCGATCGCCTCCTGCTTGTAGGTCTTCGGCCAGCACCCATGCGCGCCGTTCACATCGTCCTCCTTGCGTCGTCCTGGCATGGTGGCCGAGGCGACGGGGTCCGGGCAACGCCCGGATGGGCGGGACCGGGTCAGGACGGCCGGCCGTTGACTTCCCCGCTCGGGAGGGTCACAATCCCGGCGCCGCGCCGCGCAGCAGACGGCCCGACGCGACGGGGCGGCGGAGGGGGCCCACCAGTGCGGGGCAAGAAGCTCAAGCAGAAGCTGGCCGCCGGGCGGCCGATCTTCACCACCTCGATCGCGTTCTACTCGCCGCGCCTCGTCGAGCTGCTCGCCGCGACCGGCGTCGACCAGATCTTCCTCGACGCCGAGCACGGCCCGCTCTCCGAGCGCGACTGCGAGGACATGATCCGCGCCGCCGACCTGTTCGACGTGCCAATCCAGATCCGCGTCCCGGTCAACGAGCCGCACGTCATCCTCCGCTACCTCGACATCGGCGCGTCGAACATCATGGTGCCGCACGCCACCACGCGTGCCGACGTCGAGCGAGCCGTCCGCGCCGTCCGTTACCCGCCCGAGGGCGAGCGCGGCTTCTTCTTCACCCGCGGCGCCGGACGGCTCGGCCTGTCGGCGGCCGAGTACATGCAGCGGGCGAACGAGGAGACGCTCGTCACCGCACTCTTCGAGGACGCGGCCGGCATCGACGACATCGAGGCGATGGCCCAGACCCCCGGCCTGGACGGGATCTTCGTCGGCCGATTCGATCTGGCCTCGTCGATGGGCCTGCCCGGTCAGCCCTGGCACGCCGACGTTCAGGCTGTCGTGGACCGGGTTCGGGACGCCTGCCGGAAGCACAACATGCCGTACGGGACGATCGCCCACTCGCGCGAGGAGCTGCGGACCCTCGTCGAGCAGGGGAACCTGCTGATCCCGATCGGCACGATCGAGCTGGGCATCGAGGCGGCCCGCGCGGCGATGGCCGAGCTCTCGGAGGTCCGCCGAGCATGAAGCTATTGATGGCCACCCGCATGGGCGACCCGTACTTCTCGCTCCTAGATGACTTCAAGGACGTCGAGATTGCCTGGGCCGGCTCGCCGGACGAGGTCGCCCGGCAGATCGTCGACGCCGACGCCGTCTACGGCTGGCCGACGCGGGAGCAGTTCCTCGCCGCGAAGCGGCTCAAGTGGATCCAGGTGCCCAGCGCGGGCGTCGAGATGCTCTGCTCGATCCCGGAGATCGTCGAGAGCGACGTCGTGATGACCAACGCCCGCGGCGCCCACGCCCGCGTGATCGCCGAGCACGCCTTCGCGATGCTGCTGGCGTTCACGCGCGGCATCCTCCCCTTCGAGCAGGACAAGGCCGCACGCCGCTGGCGTCGCGAGCAGGCGATCCCCGAAGTCCAGGAGATCGCCGGCTGGACGATCGGGATCGTTGGCTACGGCCAGATCGGCCAGCAGGTTACCCAGCGCGCCCTCGGGTTCGAGATGGCCGTGCTCGCCGTCGACGTCGCGCCGATGCCGGACGCCCCGCACGGCGTCGACGTCTGGGGCCCCGACCGCTTGCCCGAGCTGATGGAGCGCTCGGACGTGGTCGTCGTCGCGACGCCGTACACGCCCCGGACCCGCCAGATGCTCGGCGCCGACCTGCTGGGCCGGATGAAGCCGACCGCGTACCTGCTGGTCGTCTCGCGGGGCGGCATCGTCGACGAGCCGGCCCTGGTCGACGTGCTGCGCAAGGGCAAGATCGCCGGCGCGGGCCTGGACGTCTTCGCCGAGGAGCCGTTGCCGCCGACGAGCGAGCTGTGGGACCTGCCGAACCTGATCGTCACGCCCCACCTGGCCGGCGCCTCGACCCAGAAAGACCGCCGCTGCGTCGAGATCCTGCGCGAGAACGTCGGCCGCTTCCAGCGCGGCGAGGAGCTGATCAACGTGGTGGACAAGCGCCTGGGCTACTGACGGCCCGCCGCCCGAAACGATCGCCGCCGCGCCACCGCCCCACCTGACTACACCCCGGCCGAATCCTTCTGGTTCGCCGCCGCGCCCGTCGTCTCGTTGGTCATCGTCGGGCTGGCGATCGCGATCAATGTCCTGGGCCATCGCCCCGGGAGTCACATCGTCAAGTTGCCCTGATTGGGCGCCCACCGGCACGCGAGACGCACGAGACCGGCGCCATGCCGCGGATCAGGGCGCCAGGAGCACCTTCATCTCGTCGCGGGAGTCCCGGAGGCGCTCGAAGCCGTCCGGGACGGCCTTGGCCAGCGGCACCGTGCGGGTGACGAGGCCGTCCACGTCCAGGTCCCCACTCCCGAGGAGCGAGACGGCCGTCGCCATGTCGCGCGACTCGTAGACCCGCGACCCGACCAGCGTCAATTCTTTGAACACCACCGCCGCCAGGTCAACCGGCGGCGTCCCGCCGATCCCGCCGACCAGGACCGTGCCGTGCGCGCGGGCGGCCGGCACCATCTGGGCCACGGTCGACGGAAGGCCGACCGCCTCGACGACGACGTCCGCGCCCTCGCCGCCGGTAATGCCACGGATGACCTCGACGGGGTCGGCCGACCGCGCGTCGATCGTCTCGAGGCCCGCCCGGTGGCACAGCTCCAGCCGCGCCGGGCTGACCTCCGAGACGAGCACCCGCCCGGCCCCCGCCGCCCGCGCGACGCTCGCCACCAGGAACCCGATCGGCCCGCCCCCGAGCACCAGGACGGTGTCGCCGAGCTGGACCCCGGCCCGGCGCGTCATGTGGACCGCCACCGACGTCGGCTCGGTGAGCGCTGCGTCCTCCCAGGACAGCCCGTCCGGGAGCGGGTGGAGGCGGTGCGAGGGCACGCGCTCGTACTCCGCGGCGCCGCCGTCGGCGTGGACGCCCATGACGCTGAGGTTGCGGCAGACGTGCGAGAAGCCCCCGCGGCAAGGACGGCACCGGCCGCAGGTCCGCAGCGGCTCGACGGCCACCCGCGTGCCGGGCGCGAGCCGGCCGGTCGTGTCGAGCACGACTTCGCCAACGACCTCGTGGCCGACGACGACCGGCGGGCGAGCGGCCGCCATCTCGCCGTGCCAGAGGTGGAGGTCGGTTCCGCAGATCCCGACATAGCGGACGCGGACCAGGGCCTCCCCGTCGGCCGGGTCCGGGTCGGTGACGTCCTGAAGCTCGAGGCTTTCCGGTCCGGTGTAGACGAGTGCCCGCACGATCAGCCCTCCGTCCGCGACTACCAACATTGTTGCCCGTCCGGCCGACCGCGTCCACCGCCGTCTTATACCAAACGCGCCTAGCCTTGCCGCATAATATGGGCAGCACGAGCGGGAGGGGACGTGATGGCGCGGTGGGGGCGGCCGTTGGCGGTCGAGCGGGCGGCCGAGGACGATGCGGCAAGCTTGCAGGCGCGGTACCGTCGGGAGCGGCGGGCGGACGTGCGGGCGCGGCTGCACGGGCTGTGGCTGGTGC
>JALYGH010000179.1 GCA_030777205.1 Chloroflexota bacterium | reverse complement strand
GACGCTACGCCGGCGCCACGACGTGGTCATCCCGCTCGACGACGCCCCGCCGGCGCGGCGGCCCGGCTCGCTGCTCGGCTCGGTGGCGAGCCTTTGGAGTCGCGAGTACTGGCAGCGCACGTTCGCCCTCTGGACGACCTGGACGGCGATGAACGCCGCGTTTTCCGGGCCGATCGTCTGGCTGCCGTTCGTGCTGCAGAGCAGCGGGGCGGCCCAGCCGCTCCAACTCAGCGCGTTCGCCGGATACGCCATGCTGCCCGGCGGCGTCCTGGCGCTGCTGCTCATCGACCGGTTCGGGCGTCGCCCGTTGATGCTCGGGTCGCTCGGGGTCGCGGCCGCGGGCGCCCTGCTGATGGCGCTGTCCCGCGATCCGCTGGCGATCACGGCGGGTGGCGCGGCGCTGGCCGGCGGCGCGTTGGCCGCCTGGCCGGTGGCGCTTGGCTGGTCATCCGAGCAGTACCCGACGCGGCTGCGCGGGCGGGCGGCCGGCTGGGCGTCGGGCGTGGCGCGCCTGGGTTCGATCGGGGCGCCGGCCTTCATCGGAAGCCTTCTCGGGCCGCACGGCGAGGGCCACGTCGCGGCCCTCCTGCCGTTCGGGCTGATGCTGCTCGCCTCGGTCGCCAGCGTCGCCATCTTCGCCCGCGAGACGGCCAACCGCCCGCTCGAGGAGCTGAGCGAGCCGACGTGACGCCGGTAGAGTCGGCGCCGAACCGGCCCGGATCAGGAGGGCAGCTCGGCTATCTCCACCGACGGGTAGTAGTGACCGAGGATGGCATCCCAGGCCAGGCCGCGCTGGGCCAGGCCGCGCGTGCCCCACTGGCACATCCCGCCGCCGTGGCCCCAGCCGGCTCCGTACGCGGTCAGGCCGCTCAGCGTGCCGTCCGGCTCGCGGGCCTCCTCCAGCACGAAGGCCGAGCTGGGCAGGGCGTTGCCGCCGGGCGTGCGTAAGGCGTGGCGGATGTCCCAGTCTCGCTTGACGATCCGCTCGACGCCCTCGCCCTCGATCCTCAGACTGAGCGCCCGGCCCGATACGCCGCGCGCGGCGACCGTGACGGCGCTGACCGACGCTATCCCGAGGGCAGCTTCGAGGCCCGGGCGGTCCCAGGTGTAGCTCCAGCGGTAGCGATCCGACCTGGCGCAGTTGCTGTCCCAGGCCTGCTTGAAGAACAGGCTCGCGCCGTGATCGGACGTCAGGTCGACGCCCGACGGCAGCTCGCCGTCGGCCACCGCCTCCTCGTCCTCCCCACCGAACAGGCGCCCGACCGCCTCGGTGTGCCCGCCGCAGGCTGACGAGTAGAGCGGCTCGAACGTCTCGCCGCCGCGGAGCAAGATGAGGCCCTGCGTCGCCACGACGGCGTTGTTGCCGAGCGGGTGCTCGCCGACGATCCCGGCGTACACCTGGCAGTGCTGGCTGTCACAGGCGTCGGCGCCGATATCCTTGTGGGCGCCGATGGCCCCGCGCGCAAGCACGTAGCTGCGCGCCGCCACCGCTTGCGCGCGTAGCGGCTCGATGCCGAACGAGGCGGGCAGCTCCTTGGCCACCACGCCGAGGACGTACTGATCCAGCTCGACGACGTTCAACAGTACCAAGCTCTCGCCCGATGTGCCCGCGACGATCTCGAACCGGCCCCGATACGGGTACCCCGCGCCGTTCACGACGTGGAGCACCGGCGCGTCATCTTCGAACGCCTCGAGCTGGACCGGTCCGCTGAAGCTCTGAGACGTGTCGCCGCTCTCGGCGCGGAAGCCATCGCCGTCCGGGCTGATCGTCACGATCTGGCTTGCGTCGAGCGTCAACGCGTCGCCATCACCCCTGGCGGGACGTACCGCGTACGCCGAATCGCACGACAGCCGGACGGCCCCGAGCTTGAGGGCGCCGCCCTCGCGGATCGCGATGCGCACCGATCGGGAGCCGGACTGAGCGGATGCTCCTCGCGCGGTCACGCCACCGACGAGGGCGGCGGCGCCGACGGCGGCGCTCATGCCCATCAGGAATGTCCGTCGCGTCAGTCGATCGGCTCGAAACGACACCGGTCATTCGCCTCCTTCGCTCTCACGAGGCGCCCGTACGGTGGGCGCCCGTGCCCGTTCGCGGTCAGCCTGCGGGCTGAGGGGACCGTGCGCCGGGTCAGCTCGTCGGGATCTCGGCGAGGACCGGCGTCCCCAGGAACGATTCGACCTGGCGCCGGTCGCGCAGCCGGTCATCCAGGTACTCGAGCAGGAACGCCAGCCCAACGGCCGCCAGCCCGCCGGCGAGCGTCCGCAGCATGATCTCCGCGCCAGTCAGCGGTAGCGAGTTGGTCCGGGCCACGCGCGGCCGGTTGATGATCCGCACGTAGCCATTGTTCGCCTGCATGAACGCCAGGTACTCGTGCAGCCGCGTGTTGAGGACCTGCTCGATCGCCTCGGCCGTCTGGAGCGCCTGCTGCGGGCTGGCACCGGTGACGGTGATGTCGAGCAGGCGGTGGGTCTTCTTGGCGCGCGTGGTGTTCGCGATGGCCGAGGCGTCCAGCTCGTAGTTCATCGCGTCGCTGACATCCTGGGCGAACGCCTCGCTCTTGATGACCTCGCTCAAGTCGTCGGCGAGGTACTCGGAGCTGAGCCAGGCGTAGTAGGAGTCGTACTTGAAGAAGTCGCCGACCCGCGGATCGGGGACGACGCTCACGGCGAGGCGCATCGAGGCGGTGTACGAGCCGGGGCCACGCAGCGCGAGCGCGGCCGAGATGACGAACGTCGCCAGGGTGATGAGGAGGATCAGCCGCAGGTGCCGGCGCAAGATGGCGCCGTAGGCACGAAGCTCCATGAGATCTCCCGGGGGGGCTGGAAGGGATCGGCGCGCGCCGCGCGGCCGCGGAACTATATCGGCATCGGCCGATTTAGACAACCGGCCCACGTGCTTGCGAGTGTATGTGGCGACCGTTCATCTGGGGCCTTCTAGCATCGCGAGGGGATCGGTGACGGCCAAGTCCGGCGACGTCCGGCCGTTCACCGTTACGTAAGCTCCGTTCTTGACAGTGCCCCAGCTCCATCCGACAGTAGTCCGGTCGGGCGGCAGCCGGCTACGATCAGCGCGAATGGGAGGGACTGACCATGGTCGAGGAGTGGTGGCGGCGGCCGTTCCGCGTGTTCCAGACCAACATCCGCGAGATCGACGCCGGCCTGGACGTCGAGCGCGTCGCGGACGACGTCGTCGACTTCGGGGCCAGCGCCTGGCTGCTCAACGCCGGCGGCATCGTCTCGTTCTACCCGTCGCGGCTGCCGTTCCAGCACCCGAGCCCCTGGCTCCGCGAGCGCCCGAGCGGCGACCTGATCGGCGACGCCGTCGACGCGGCCCATCGCCGCGACGTCCGCCTGCTCGCCCGCTGCGACTTCTCGAAGGTCCACCGGGACGTGTACGAGGAGCACCCGGACTGGTGCTACGTCTCCCCGGCCGGTCGGCCCCAGGTCTACAACGGCCTCTACTCCTGCTGCCCGAACGCGCCGTACTACCAGGAGAAGTCGTTCGAGATCATCGGCGAGATCCTCGACCGCTACGCCGTCGACGGCTTCTTCTTCAACATGTTCAACCACCCGCTCCGCGACTACTCCGGCGTGTACCACGGCATCTGCCAGTGCGTGCACTGCCACACTCGCTTCAGGGCCGAGACCGGTCAGGCGCTCCCCGCCAGCGAGGACTGGTCCAACCCGGCCTACGTCCGCTGGCGCAAGTGGAGCCGGGCGGTCCTCCACGACCTGGCCGGGCGCATCCGCGCCTTCATCAAGGAGCGCCGGCCGGACGTCGCGCTGGTCCTGCGCCACAACCCGGACGTCACCATGCACGAGGTGAACAACGCCATCGACCGCCCGCTGCCGCTCTGGCGCCAGTGGGCCGGCGAGTTCGCCCGCGAGGCCCGCACGGCGTTCCCGGACCGCCCGGCCGTCTGCAACAGCGTCATGTTCCTCGACTTCCCGTACCGCTTCTCGGCCGAGCAGCCGGGCCTGATCGGGCTGCACCTGGCCCAGACGATCGCCCACGGCGTCAACCCCTGGGCCTACGTGATCGGGACGACCCGCAACCAGCCGGATCGCAAGAACTTCGCGATCGTGCGGTGGATGCTGCGCTTCCACCGCGACCACGCCGACGTCTACGCCGGGCTTCGCTCGGCGGCGCGGGTGGCGATCGTCGCGTCGGTGCGGTCGGAGGAGCGGCTGGCGTTCGCCCTCGGCGCGGAGGAGGGCGCGGCGCGGGTCGAGCGCGCCAAGAAGGGCGCGTACCGAGCGCTGGCCGAGTCGCAGATCCCCTTCGACATCCTGCCGGACAGCCAGCTCGTCGCGGCGGCCAAGGACGGGCGGCTGGCCCGCTACCGGGCGCTCGTCCTGCCGAACGTGACCCACCTGACCGACGAGGAGGCCGCCGTCCTGGACGAGTACGTCGCGAACGGCGGTGGACTGGTCGCCACGTACGAGACGGGCGGCTACGACCCGGACGGCGGGCTGCGCTCGGAGCTGGCGCTGCGCTCGCTCGGGGCCCGGCGAGTGCTGAGTCGGCGGTCGGCGCCCCCGACCATCGGCCGCGCCGACGTGCGCGATATCCCGCGTCCGATGCGCGGCGCCTACCTGAAGGTCACCCGTCGCGAGGACCTACCCGGCTGCGACGACACCGACCTGGTGATGCT
>JALYGH010000178.1 GCA_030777205.1 Chloroflexota bacterium | reverse complement strand
GGCGCGCACCACGCGCGCCCGTGGTCGCACGTCCCGCGCGCCGGTGGGGAGCCCGTAGAGCGTAAACTCGGCGCGGTGCCCCCCGCCGGACAGCGGCTGGACGCGCACCAGCCCGAAGTTGTTGCTCAGCTCGAGCGCCTTCCGCTCGAATCGGTAGGTTGCCTCGCCGGCATTGGCCAGCGCCGTCCCGATCCGATTCACAAGATGGTGCCGGGGACCCGTCCTGGTCGTCAGCGGGCTGCTGGTCCACTGGGCGACCAGCCCGGGGAGCCCAGGTCGGCTGATCTCGAACGCCGCGCCGGCGTGAACGTCGCCGGAGAGCAGGATCGCCTGGCGCCGCGCGTCCGGGTCCTGCCAGGTGAAGAGGCGCTCCAGGAGCCGGTCGCGCTGGTCCCTGCTCGGCCAGACCGCCCAGCGGTCGCGGACATCGGTACCCCGGGCCGTCGGCACCCATTCGAGCAGGTGGTCGAAAGTGGGCGGCAGGTGGACGAGCGGGACGCTGGCGATCACGAACACGGTCGGGACGCCGCGGTGGGCCGCCGTGCGGAGGAAGTCGTCCAGATCGCCCCATTGACGCTCGCCGATCACCCGGCCGGCGCGATAGTCGCGCTCGCCGCGCAGGTCGAGGACGAAGAAGCCGACGTCGCCGAACCAGAAGCAGTAGTGGTAGGGCGGCGCGGCGTCGACGTCCGCGCCGAAGGTGCGGACGTGCTGGTACTCGCGGTACGCGGTCGACGCGGCGCGGAAAAGGCGGTGGTCCAACTCGGTGGGGCGCAGCAGCGACCCCCAGCCTTCGATGATGTCGTGGTCGTCCCAGATCATGTGGGTGGGCCACTCTTCGAGGAGCGCTCGGAATCCGCGCTGGTTGAAGTAGCCCCGGTACACGCGGCGGTACCACTCCAGCAGGGTCCGCTCGGAGGGCGGCAGGTCGCGGCGCGCCGCGGCCCGTCCCAGGTTGAGCGGCTCCACTCCGTCGCTGTAGACCTGGTCGCCCACGAGGTTGACGAAGCGGGCGTCGTGCTCGCGGAGCACGCGGGCCATTGACGGGTAGAGCCTGATGCCCGCGTGCGTCGCCAGTCGACCGCGCAACGTCCGCTTGAACGGCTGGTGGCAGCTCGCGAACGCGAAGCTGAAGGTCGCCGGCGTCCCGGGCGTCGGCCCGAGCCGCCCGTGGCGGACGATGCCGGCCACCTCCAGGCTGAACCGCGCGTTCGGCACCGGCCGGTCGAGGACGATGTCGTCGGCGGCGACCCAGTCGTGCTCGGGGAGCGGGGTCAGCTCGGCGCGAGCCACCACCTTGCCGTCGATCAACAGCCGGGCCGACCTGGGGCCGGCCTCCGGTGCTCGCAGCCAGATGCGAACGGCCCGATCGGTGACGTCGCTCAGGCATGCCCACGTCCCGAGCTCGCCGTCGGGAAATCGCAGTGTCACTCGTCTTCCCTCGGTCGATTGCCGCGCTGCGTACCACCTCAGTATGGCGACCCGGACTCAGCGCCGCCGGCCCCACCGGGGCGTGCCGGCGAGGATTGACACGAGCGTCCACCGTCGTTCACCCGACCGCTCCGCCCGGTTCACCGCCGTTCACGGGGCGTGCCCCGGGCGCGGCGTAGAGTGATCGAGAGGCCCGGACGCGGGGCCGACTCGTGAACCAGCCCTGCATTCAGGGGAGCCATGGGAGATAGTGCCATGCTCGGCACACGCAAGGGCCAGCTCACGGAACCGACGAAGCGAGAATGGCGGTCGCCCTGGCGCGGCATCGTCAGTGGAGCGGCCGCGCTGACGCTGGCGGCCACGCTGGCGTTGCCGGCTGCGACGCCGCCGGCTTACGCCGACCACCTCGACAGCGACGCGGCGACGGTCGACGAGATCCTCGACGACCCGATGGCGTTCTACAGCGAGCGCGTGACGGTGAGCGGCGAGGTCGGCGAACGACTCGGCGCCCTGGCATTCACTGTCGAGGATGGCGACCTGCTCTTCGGCGAGCACCTCCTGGTCATCGGCGCCCCGATCCCTGACGGCCCGCCGACGGGCGCGGTCTCGCCGGAAGACGGGTGTCGTTGCACGTGGCGGCCCGGCACCATCGTGTCGCACGGAGGCACCCTGGCCGGACTGATCGATCGTGCCCATCACACGGTGGGAAGGTGACGCCGGGACTTGCCCGGCCCCTTGACGGGTTCGACTCTGCCCGCGTCCGCTACTCCGAGCGCGCAACAGCGTTGAGCGGGAGAGACTCGTACAGCCGTCTACCAGGAATGAGGCTAGCACGCGCCCGGACCCGAGGGCCACGCGCGGCAGGACGGCGATCTGCGACATGGTAACCACGCTGCGTGGTCGCCGGGTGACTTTTCGGGGTGAGGGCGGCCCCTACCGGTCCAGCCCGAGGTCGTGTCGCATCTGGAGGAAGCGCATCACGTCGCCGCGGCTGAGCAGGCCGAGCACGGCCCCATTCTCCACCACCAGCACCTGGTTCACGTCCTCCCGCACCAGCATGTCGAGCGCCTTGCTCAGGTCCTGCCGCGGCTCGATCGTCTTCAGCGGCGGCTTCGTCATGATCGCGCCGACCGTGTTCACGTCCCACTGATCGACCGGCAGCCGCTTGACGTCCGTGAGGGTCACCAGCCCGACGACCAGGCCGTCCCGCGCGACGGGGAACGCCCGCAACCCGCGTCGTAGGATGTACTCGTCGACCAGCTCGCGGACGGGCATCGCCGGGCTGACCATCGGCGGGTTCGCCTGCATGACGCTGGCGACGGTGATCCCGCGGAACGTCTCCTGCACCACGGTCTGGCGGCGCGCCGCTTCGGCCGCGCTGTTCAGGAACCAGCCGATGAAGCCGATCCAGAGCCCGTTCAGATAGTCACGCTCAAGGATTTGCCAGAGGCCCCAGCCAATGAAAAGGAAGGCGACCGCCTGCCCGACGTAGCTGGCCCAGCGCGTCCCCTTGACCATGCTGCCGGTCGTGCCCCAGAGGATCGCGCGAAGCACCCGCCCGCCGTCGAGCGGGAAGCCGGGCAGGATGTTGAACAGGGCCAGCATCAGGTTGATGAGCCACAGGTAGCCGAGCAGCGCGTTGGCCGGACCGGTCGTGCCGGGCACGGCCATGTACCCGAGCCAGCACACCCCGGCGATCACCAGGCTCGAGAGCGGCCCGACGACGGCGACCAGGAACTCGTCCTGGGGATCTTCAGACTCGCTCTGGATGTTCGAGACGCCCCCGAAGATGAACAGCGTGATGCTGTGGACCTTGAGGCCCCGCGCCTGGGCGACGAACGAGTGAGTCAGCTCGTGGAGCAGGACCGAGACGAAGAGCAACAGCGCGGCCACGCTGCCGACGAGCCAGTACTGCGGGCGCGGCCAGCCCGGGTGGGTCGACGGGAAGTAGCCGGCCGCCAGCGACCACGAGATCAGGGCGAAGGCCAGCAGCCAGGTGTAGTGCACCCCGATCGGGATGCCGCGGATGCGGGCGATGGTGAACGAGCTTTCCATGACGCGACCTCGTGCTCGGCCCCGGCGGAAACCGTGCCAGTTCCTCAAACAGTAGCGGACCGCACCCGGTCGACGGGACAATTCGCGACGGCGATGATGGGTGCTGGCGCACGGATCGCGCCCGGACGCGCCGGGGCATCACTCGGGGATGACGGCGACCGCCTCGATCTCGATCAGCAGGTCCGGATGGGCCAGCTTGCTCACCTCGACGATCGTGCTGGCGGGGAGCGTCTCCCCGAAGAAGCGGGCGCGGATCGGGACGATCTTGACGCGGTCCTCCATGTTGCGGACGTAGATCGTCACCTTGGTCACGTGCGACGGCTCGGCGCCGGCCGCCCGCAGCCCCCGACCGACGTGCTCGAGCGCCAGCCTCGCCTGCGCCTCCACGTCCCCCACGCCGACGACTTGCCCGCGCTCATCCATCGCCACCTGACCGGAGACGAACACCAGCATCCCGCGCGCCCTGACGACGTTGACGTACGGGCTGATCGGCGGCGGCATCCCCTCCGGGTTGAACCGCTCCAGTGCCATCGGTCCCCTCCTGCGCATGATTACGCCAACGATATCAGGGCGGGAGGACCGGGGGACCCGGACGTGAAGCGAGGGCGGAGCACGTGCTCCGCCCTCGTGTGGTCGGGGTGAGAGGTCTCGAGCAGACGTCATCGACCACCTGCGCCGCTTCGTGGTCGGAGCTGAGGACTACCTCAACTACTGGTTAGCTCGCGAGAGGTCGGGGTGACGGGACCGTGTTGACCAAGGGCTTAGAGCCTCTTGGTCGTGTGACCAGGCGAGTGGCGAGCGGGAATGTGCGGCCCTGACCACGGGATTCGCCAATCGCCCGCCCATGCCCTGGTCACCGTCCGCTCGTAACGGTTCCCTGGTCGGCTCAGCGGTCCGACCCGCGACGTCGTGTCCGCCGGCGCACCCGGTGCGCACGCTCCGGGCAAGACCCCGCGCGGGTTCCGCGACCAACCACGCGCGCAGCCGTCTAGTACTACTCCGTTAGGTCGGCCACGAGGGTGTTGACAATTCCCATACAGTGCAAAATGAGCATCCGGGACGCTG
>JALYGH010000177.1 GCA_030777205.1 Chloroflexota bacterium | reverse complement strand
CGTCAACCGTGATCTGCTGCTCCTCCATCGACTCGAGGAGGGCCGCCTGGGTCTTCGGCGTCGCCCGATTGATCTCGTCCGCCAGCACGATCTGGGCGACGACCGGCCCGGGCCGGAACTCGAACTCGCCGGTCTGCTGATTGTAGATCGAGACGCCGGTGACGTCGCTCGGGAGCAGGTCGGGCGTGAACTGGATCCGCTTGAACGTGCAGCCGACCGACCGCGCCAGCGACTTCGCCATCACCGTCTTGCCGACGCCCGGCACGTCCTCGATCAGGACATGTCCCTGCCCGGCGAGCGCCACCAGCGCCAGCTCGAGCTCGGCGCGCTTACCGACGACGACCTTCTCGACGTTCAGGAGGACGGATTGTAGGACTTCCGCGGGACGCGTCACGGTCGCCATGCTCAGCGCCCGTGGCACTTCTTGAACTTGCGGCCGCTCCCACAGGGGCAGGGATCGTTCCGACCGGTCTTCGCTCCAGCTCTCACGGGCTTCCTGCCCCCCTCATCGTCATCGCGATTGGTGACCATCGGCTGCTGCCTCCGCGCGGGGGCCGGTGGCTGCACCTGGATATCGTAATGGTAGATGCGATAGATGACGTTGTTGCGGATCGCGGCCATCAAGTTGTCGAACATATTGGCCGCTTCCACCTTGTACTCGATCAAGGGGTCGCGCTGCCCGTACGCGCGGAGGCCGATACCCTCGCGCACGTCGTCGATCGCCGTGAGGTGCTGGATCCAGAGCTGATCGATGGTCGAGAGCATCAGCCAGCGCTCGAGCGCCCGCATCGGCTCGCTGCCGAACTTGGCCTCGCGCTCGGCGTAGACGCCCGTCGCGATCTCGGTCAACTGCTCGGCCAGCTCCTCGCGCGGAGTCTCCTCGATCTCCTCCGGGGCCGGCAGCACGGCCGGCGGCAGCATCTGGCGGAGCTGGTTGTAGAGGCCGTCGTGGTCCCACTCGTCGGTCGCCTGGGGCGGCAGGTACGTGGTGACCAGCCGCTCCATCTCGTCACCGATCCACTCCTCGATCAGCGGGCGCAGGTTCTCCTGGGCGAGCACCTTGCGCCGGTCGGCGTAGACCACCTCGCGCTGCTTGTTCATCACGTCGTCGTACTCGACGACATGCTTGCGGATGTCGTAGTTGTACGCCTCGACCTTCGTCTGGGCGTTCTCGATGGCCTTGTTGACCCAGGAGTGCTCGAGAGGCACGTCCTCTTCGAGGCCGAGCTTCTCCATCAGCCCGGCGATCGACTGCCCGCCGAACCGCTTCATCAGGTCGTCTTCGAGCGAGACGTAGAAGCGCGAGGAGCCGGGGTCGCCCTGGCGACCCGCCCGGCCACGGAGCTGGTTGTCGATCCGGCGCGCCTCGTGACGCTCCGTGCCGATGATGTGCAGCCCGCCGACGTCGAGCACGCGCGGACGGTCGGCCGCGACGATCGCCTCCGCCTCGCGCAGCGCGGCTTCGATCTGCTCCGGCGTCGCCGTGGTGCGGTCGACCTTCTGCTTGCGCAAGATTTCGTCGGCCAGGCCCTCGGGGTTCCCGCCGAGCAGGATGTCGACGCCGCGCCCGGCCATGTTCGTCGCGATCGTCACCGTGTCCGGCCGCCCGGCCTGGCTGATGATGCCCGCCTCGCGCTCGTGCTGCTTCGCATTGAGCACCAGGTGCGGCACGCCCGCCCGCTGCAACAGCCCCGCCAGCCGCTCCGACTTCTCGATCGACACCGTGCCCACCAGGACCGGGCGACCAACCTCGTGCAGCTGCTTGATCTCGTCGACGACCGCCCGGTACTTGGCATCCTCGGTCTTGAACACCAGGTCGGACGCGTCCTGGCGGACCATCGGGCGGTGGGTCGGGATCGGCACGACGTCGAGGTTGTAGATCCGGCGGAACTCCTCGGCCTCGGTCATCGCCGTGCCGGTCATGCCGGCCAGCTTGGCGTACAGGCGGAAGTAGTTCTGGAACGTGATCCGCGCGAGCGTCACGTTCTCGCGCTGGACGTGGACGCCCTCCTTCGCCTCGATCGCCTGGTGGAGCCCTTCGCTGTAGCGGCGACCGGGCATCATCCGACCGGTGAACTCGTCGACGATGACGATCTCGCCGTCCTTGACGACGTACTGGTCGTCGCGCAGGAACAGGAACTGCGCCTTCAGCGCGTTCTCGAGGTAGTGGGTCAGCTCGAAGTTCGCCGGGTCGTAGAGGTTCTGGATGCCGAGCAGTCGCTCGACCTTCTCGATGCCGTCTTCGGTGATCTGGATCGAGCGCGTCCGCTGCTCGATCGTGAAGTCGATGTCCGGCTGGAGCCGCGGCGCGATCCGGGCGAAGGTGGCGTAGTAGTCGGTCGCCTCCTCGGCCGGCCCCGAAATGATCAGCGGCGTCCGGGCCTCGTCGATGAGGATGTTGTCCACCTCGTCGACGATGGCGTAATGCAGCTCGCGCTGCACCATGTCCTCGAGGCGCCAGACCATGTTGTCGCGCAGGTAGTCGAACCCGAACTCGTTGTTCGTGCCGTAGGTGATGTCGGCCGCGTACGCCTCGCGGCGGTGGCCGGCCGGCCGGAGGGCCGTCATCGCCGCCGCTTCGGCGACGTAGGTCGGGTCGTAGATGAAGGCGGCCTCGTGCTGGATGACGCCGACCGACATCCCGAGCGCGTGGTACACCTTGCCCATCCACTGGGCGTCGCGGCGGGCCAGGTAGTCGTTGACGGTGACGACGTGAACACCCTTGCCGGCGAGCGCGTTCAGGTAGACCGGCAGGGTCGCCACGAGCGTCTTGCCCTCGCCCGTCCGCATCTCGGCAATCTTGCCGGCGTGGAGGATGGCCCCGCCGATCATCTGCACGTCGTAGTGACGGAGGCCGATGGTGCGCCGGGCCGCCTCGCGCACGGCCGCGAACGCCTCGGGCAGCAGGCTGTCGAGGTCCTCGCCGGCCAGCAGCCGCCCGCGGAACTCGGTCGTCTTGTCGCGAAGCTCGTCGTCCGAAAGCTCCTGCAGCTCCGGTTCGACCTCGTTGATGTCTTCGACCAGGGGCGCGACCCGCTTGAGGTCGCGCTCCCACGGTTTGCCGCCCAGAACTCGATTGACCCAGCCTAGCATCGGCCCGCCTCGTGCAGATCTTCGGGCGAAGTATACCAACGGGTCGGAGATTCGGACGCCGGCTTTCCTGGTGGGCGCATTTGGGCCCTCCCCGAATCGGGCGAGGGGCCCCGAGGCCGCCCGGCGCCGTTCCTCGGAGCAGGGCGCGGCAAGTCAGGACGGCATCGAGACTGCCCGGTCGCGGCGCCGTCCTGGCCTTTGGGCGGGCGGGGCGCGGGGCGGTCGGGAAAGCGCCCTCAGTCGAAGAGGCGACTGATCGACGTTTCCTCATACACGCTGCCGATCGCCTGGGCGAACAACTGGCAAACTGAGGCAACCCGCAGGCGGTCGCCGAGCTGGGCGCGCTTTTCGGGCGCGATCGGGACCGAATCGGTCACGAACTGTTCGGCGATCGGGCTTCGCGCGATGCGCGACGGGGCGTCCTCGGTCAGGAGCGGGTGAGTCGCCAGGGCACGGACCGAGCGCGCCCCGGCGTCCAGCAGCGCCTCGGCCATGTTGCAGAGCGTCCCGCCGGTGAAGATGATGTCGTCCACCAGGACGGCGTCCCGGTCGCGGACGTCGCCCATGAGCGCGACCACCGCCGACTGCTCATCGTGCCGGGGCCGCACCTTGTCGCCGACAGCGGCGCCGGCGTCCAGGTGACCCAATCGCCGCTGGTACTCGCGCGCGAGCGTCGCCCGGCCCGCATCGGGCGAGACGAACACCGGCGCGCTGATCGCGCCGCTTCCGACCCGACGCTCGATCTCGGCGGCCAGCGTCGGCAGGGCGTAGAGGTTGTCGACCGGGACGCGGAAGAAGCCCTGGAGCTGGGCGGCGTGCAGGTCCATCGTCAGCACCCGGGCGGCTCCGGCGGCCTTGAGCGCGTCGGCCACGACGCGGCCGCGGATCGACACGCGCGGCTCGTCCTTCTTGTCGCCCTTGCCGTACGGGAAGTAGGGCAGGACCGCCGTGACCGAGCGCGCGCTCGCGCGCCGGGCCGCGTCGATCAGGAAGAGCAGCTCCATCACGTGGTCGTTCGGGCGCTCGTGCCCGGACTGGACGACGAAGACGTCGCAGCCACGAACGTTCGCCTCGATCTTGACCTCGATCGCGCCATCGGAGAACGTGCGCAGCCGGGCGGGGGACTGCGGGTGCTGAAGCTGCTCGCAGAGGCGGGCGACGAAGTTCGGGTGCGACCGACCGGCGACGATCGCGAGGCGGGCCAGCGAACGCTCGCTCGAGGTCACGCTCCGGCCTCCCTCGGCAGTCGATCTCGCGCGGCCTCGACGGGGTGCGGCGGAGGGCTCACCTCCGGACGGCGGCTCAGACGGGCGCGCCGAACATCGCGCCGATCGAGCCGCCGGTGTGGATGCGGCTGATCGCCTCGCCAAGCTGGAGCGAGACCGGCAGGATCCGCATCTTATCCAGCCGCTTGTGCGGGTCAATGCGGCAGGTGTCGGTCGTCACGAACAGGCTGATCTCGCTGGCGCGGAGGCGGTCGACGGCCGGGCCGGACAGGACGGCGTGGCTGCAAGCCGCCAGCACGTCGCGGGCGCCCTCGCGGCGGACGATCGCGGCGGCGTTGACCAGCGACCCGGCCGTGTCGACCTCATCGTCGACGACGATGGCCGTCTTGCCGCGCACGTCGCCGATCACGCCGAGCGACTCGCTGCGGCTGTCGTTCGACAGGCGACGCTTCTCGACGAACGCCACCGACCCGCCGATCATGTCGGCGAAGTTGCGGGCGCGCTTGGCGAAGCCCAGGTCGGCCGCGACGACGACCGGGTCGATCAGCTCCATCGCCCGGAAGTAATCGGCCAGGACCGTCGAGGCCGTCAGCTCGTCGACGGGGACGCGGAAGAAGCCCTGGACCTGGCCGGCGTGCAGGTCGATCGTCAGGATCCGGTCGGTGCCGGCCGCCTGGAGCAGCTCGGCCAGCAGGCGGGCGGTGATCGGGACGCGGGGCTGATCCTTCTTGTCGGAGCGGCCGTACGCGAAGTACGGGATGACTGCGGTGATTCGGCTCGCTGACGCCCGCTTGAAGGCGTCGATCATGATCAGGAGCTCCATCACGCTCCGGTTCACCGGCGAGCAGGTCGGCTGGATGAGGAAGACGTCTTTCTCGCGGACGTTCTCGTTGATCTTGACGAAGATGTTCTCGTTCGAGAACTCGAACACGTCGGCCTTGCCGAGTGGGACGCCGAGGTACGCGCAGACGTCCCGAGCAAGCTGGGGATGGGCGTTGCCAGTGAAGATCGACAGGTCGCGGTACAAGATCCCTCCCACCCTGCACTGAAACGCGCCGATGAACCATCGGAGAGGATAGCACGCTCGAAGACGGGCCGGGTCCGCCCACATCGCCCATCACGAGCGCACGTGGTCGCCAGTCCGCGCAGGGCGGAACGAAAAGCTCGAACAGAATCGAGCGAGGCCCACTCCTCCGTGAAGGGGCGGGCCTCGCCGTCGCGTCATCCGGGCGAAGTCAGGAGCCGGTCGCGGTCCCTGGGATCAGGCGCGGCGCCGGCTGGCCCGCCGGTCGATCCGCGCCGATCGCCTGCTGGGGCTCCGGTGGCGACGGCGGCGAACCGAGCGGCTTGGCGCCGTCGCCCAGGTCACCGGTGAAGATGCGCTCAAGGGTCTCGCCCTCGACCGTCTCCTCGCGGACGAGATAGTCGGCCAGGCGATCGAGGACGTCGCGCTTCTCGGTCAGGACGCGGATCGCCGTCTTGTACGCGTCGTCGATCAGCGTGCGGATCTCCTCGTCGATCGCCTCGGCGACCTTCTCGCTGTAGTTCTTCTGCTCGCCGATCTCGCGGCCGAGGAACACCAGCTCTTCCTTATGGCCGAGGGCGACCGGGCCGAGCCGGTCGCTCATCCCGTACTCCTTGACCATCTTGCGCGCAATGTTGGTGGCGACCTCGATGTCGTTCTCGGCGCCGGTACTCATCTCGCCGAAGACCAGCGTTTCGGCCGCGTGGCCGCCGAGCGTCGCGGCCAGCCGGTCCTCGAACTGCGACCGCGTCCAGAGGTAACGATCCTCGGTCGGCAGGTAGCGAGTGTAACCGCCCATCCGGCCGCGCGCGATAATCGAGATCTTGTGGACCGGGTCGTGGTTCTTCAGGAAGCGGCCGACGACGGCGTGGCCGCCCTCGTGGTACGCCGTCACGAGCTT
>JALYGH010000176.1 GCA_030777205.1 Chloroflexota bacterium | reverse complement strand
CGAATCTCCTCGACGACATCGCGCTGGGCCCCGACTTCGCGGGCCAGCTCGGCCAGGAACACCATGTCGACCTGGTTACCGGCGACGTGGGTCATGAAGTGGCCGAGCGCGATCTTCGACATCTTGCCGATCATCCCGGCCAGGGTGACGGCCTGGATACCGTGCCGGGCGCAGCGTTGGACGGCGTAGCCAGTGAACTCACCCATCTCGACAAACGCCGCTTCGGGCAGACCGTAGAGCCGCTGGGCGAACTGCTCGCTGCGGCCACCGGTGCTGAGGACAACGTGCCGCTGGCCGCTCGCCGCCGCGACGTCGATCGCCTGGCCGACGCTCGCGCGCCAGGCGGCCGTCGAGTACGGCTGGACGATCCCGGTCGTCCCGAGGATCGACAGGCCGCCGACGATCCCGAGTCGGCCGTTGAGCGTCCGCTTCGCGAGCGCCTCGCCGTTCGGGATCGACACCTCGACCGTCAGCCCGCCATTCGCCACGACCTCCGGAGCCAGCTCGCCGAGGTGCTCGGCGATCATCCGACGCGGCACCGGGTTGATCGCCGGCCCCCCGATCTCGAGACCCAAGCCCGGCCGCGTGACCGTGCCGACGCCCGGGCCGGCCGCGAACGCGACGCCCGAGCCGCCGCCACGCCAGACGCGGGCGCGGATCTCGGCGCCGTGCGTGACGTCCGGGTCGTCACCGCCGTCCTTGATGACGGAGCAGCGCGTCCACGCATCGCCGCGCTCGCGCCCGACGATCGCGAAGCGGGCGTCGCGACCGACCGGCAGGTGCACCGTGACCTCGTCCACGATATCCTCGAAGAGGAGCCAACGGGCCGCGGCCAGAGTCGCCCCGGTCGCGCAGGCGCCGGTCGTGAACCCGGTGCGCATTCCGGGACGACCGTCCTGCTCGGCCTCGGCGTTGGGGTCATCGAGTTGTGGCGCGATCGATGTGTCGCTCATCGGAGGGATTATCGCCCGGATCGGCCGTCGCCGCTGCCAGGCGGGCCAGGAAGTTCACGGCCGCCGTCGCCAGCGACGATCCGCCCCGAGTGCCGAGCACCGTGACATGGGGCAGCCCGGACCCGACCAGCTCGTCCTTCGACTCGGCGGCGGCGACGAAGCCGACCGGGAAACCAAGGATGACCGCCGGACGGGCCACGCCCGACTTGGCGAGGTCGAGCAGGGCGAGCAGGGCCGTCGGCGCGTTCCCGACCGCCACTACCGCGCCGTCCAGGCGCGGACCAAGGGAGAGAATTCCCGCTGCCGAGCGAGTGATAGCTTCCCGCGCCGCCAGTTCGACCGCCCCCAGTGCATCGATCGCGACGACCGGCTCGCTGCCGAGCCGGTCGAGCGTTCGTCGGTCCAGCCCAGCCGCCACCATCCTTACGTCGACGAAGAGTGGCCGACCGTGGCGTAACGCCTGGACGGCAGCGCCGATTGCGCCGTCCGTCCACCGAACGTCAGGGATCAGCGCCGAGTCCCCGGCCGCGTACACCAGCCGCGTGACCAACGAACGCTCGGGGCCGGCCGCGGGAAGGCGGTCCCCGAAGCGGTCGACGATGCGCTGCATCGAGAGCCGTTCGGTCTCGCGCGGCGGGAGACCGTGCCGGCGCAGCAGCCGCCCGGCCGTGGCGGCTGTCGAAGCGGCCGCGCTCTTCGCCGGTACGACGATGGTGACAGCTTGGCCTCCCGTGTCGTCCTGCCCCTTCCTGTCATCCTGAGCGTGGCGAAGGATCTCCGGGCGCACCAGCCCGGCGGACGAGGACGCGGCGTGCGACGCAGCCGTAGGCGGGCCTGCTGACCGCGTCCCGCTCGACTCGGCCCACGCCGCGGCGGCATCGACGAAGCGGGGCGCCAGGCGAGCATCCGCGCCGAAATGGAGGTGGACGTAGCTCGCGAGTATCGAGTCCGACGCGAATCCTTCCAGACGCTCGTCTGGCCCATTGATCAAGTACGCGGCGGAGGATGCCGGCGGCGTGGCCGACACCGACCAGTGGAACTCGTGGCCCCGGAGAGACTCACCCGCGCGCAGGAGCGGCGAGTCGCGCCGGGCGACGACCTCCCGATAGCCCAGCGTCAGACGGCCGCGCTCCAGCGAGCTGTGCGCTGGCAGGACGTCCACCATCGCATGACGCCGCCCGTCGCGGTCGGTCAGCGCCTCGCCCAGGTACATCAAGCCCCCGCACTCGGCGACGATCGGCATGCCTGCCCTGGCAACCCGGCGCACGTCGTCCATAAGCGACGCGTTCGCCGCCAGCCGGTCGGCGAACAGCTCGGGGAAACCGCCGCCGATGTAGAGCGCCCCGACGTTCGGTGGTAGCGCCCAGTCGTCGAGCGGACTGAACTCGACCAGCTCGGCGCCCCAGGCGCGTAGAAGTTCGAGGTTGTCCTCGTAGTAGAAGCTGAACGCCGCGTCCCGCGCGACACCTATCCGCACCCTGGTTGCGGTAGGCGACGTCGGGAACAGCGGTTCCGGATCGTCAATGTCCTCGGCCAACGGCCGACCCTCGAGTCCGGCTTCACTGCGATCGAGACCAGGTATTGTCATCCCGAGCGCAGCGAGGGATCTCCCATTGCTGCCGGCTGGGTCCGGGAGATCCTTCGGCCGCTGGCGCTCCCTCAGGATGACCGGAGAGTTGGGCTCCGGCCGGATGGCCGAATCGTTGCCGGTACTTCCGCCAGCGAGTTCGCTTGGCCGATCAAGAGAGGCCAGGTCGAGTAGACGATCCAGAGCTAAGCCACGTTCGACTGCGCCGATCAGTCGATTGAGGAGGCCACCGGGCAGTGCCCGCTCCCCCGTCGGCACGAGGCCCAGATAGCGTTCATCCAGCCGCAGCGCCGGATCGCGACCGAGCGTTCCGATCACCGGCAGACCGGCCTCCTGTTCGACCGCCTCGGCGACGAGCTGGCGGTGGCGCTTGCTGGCAATGTTGTTCAACAGGCAGCCCACGACCCTGATGCGAGGCTCGAAGCGGGCGAAGCCGAGCGCCATAGCGGCCGTGCTGCGCGCCGTCTTGGAAGCGTCCAGCACGAGCACCACCGGCAGGCCGAGCAGGCGGGCGACGTGCGCCGTGCTCCCGACCTCGCCCTCCCCCGAGCGCCCATCGAACAGGCCCATAACGCCCTCGACGAGGGCCAGGTCAGCGTCGCGTGCGGCGCGGGCGAATAGGGTGTGGAGGGCCGACTCCGGCAGCATCCACGAGTCGAGGTTGCGGCAGGGGCAGCCGGCTGCGACCGCGTGGTAGCTCGGGTCGATGTAGTCCGGGCCGACCTTGAACGGCTGGACGGTCAGGCCACGCCGGCGAAGCGCGCCGATCAGCCCGAGCGTCAGCGTGGTCTTGCCGACGCCGCTCGCCGTCCCCGCCACCACGAATCCCTTCATGTCCAGACCACGACCGTCGATACCCTATGCCCGGCCGATGCCGGAGCGTACCGCCGACAGCAGGTCGCCGGCCTGGAGCTGCTCGATCGGCAGGTAGCGGCCGCCGAGCGACTCACTGAGGTCGCGGCAGAGCCCCATCCGGATCGGGCCGGACTCGGTGTCGACGACGATCGCGTGAACGCCGCGCGCCCGGAACTCGGCGGCGAGCGCGTGCGCCTCGGCCGTCGCATCGCCGCCCCCAAGTGGGACATTCGCCCGCCCATCGGAGACCAGCAACAGGAGCGGCACATACTCCGGGTGGCTCTCGCGGTGGCGGTCGATCGTCAACAGGCCGAGCTGGAGCGCGTGGACGAGCGGGGTCCGCCCGCCGGTCGGCAATGACTGTAGACTGCGCTCGGCGAGGTCGACCGAGTTGGTCGGCGGCAGCAGCACGTCCGCGCGCGGCCCCCGGAACGCGATCAGCCCGATCCGGTCGCGCTTCTGGTAGGCGTCGAGCAGCAGCGAGAGGACGGCCTGCTTGGCCGCCGCCATTCGCCCCCGGGCTGCCATCGAGCCGCTCGCGTCGACGGCGAACAGGATCAGATTCCCGGCCTTCCGCTCCCGTACTTTCTGGCGGAGGTCCGGCGGTCGGAGCTTGAGGGCCGGGCCGCCCGGTTCGGCCGCGCGCCGCGCTGGCTGGTGC
>JALYGH010000175.1 GCA_030777205.1 Chloroflexota bacterium | reverse complement strand
CTCCAGGTGGTGGCCGAGTCGGACAGCGGGCTGGCGCTGGCCGAGCAGCACTACCGCAATCTGACGAGCTTCTACGAGGTCACTGCCGACGAGCTGGAGGCGGTCGGGGCGCGCGTGCCGCGGGTGGGGCTGCTGACCGGCAGCATCAAGGGCGCCGAGCGGCGGCGGATCTACCAGGCGGTTGCCGAGGGCGACATCGACGTCCTGGTCGGGACGCAGGCGGTCATCCAGGACGCGGTCGAGTTCCGCAAGCTCGGACTGGCCGTGGTGGACGAGCAGCACCGGTTCGGGGTGAAGCAGCGCGTCGCGCTCCGCGAGAAGGGCGGCCACCCGCACGTCCTGGTGATGACCGCGACGCCGATCCCGCGCACGCTGGCGCTCAGCCTGTACGGCGACCTCGATCTGTCGCTGATCGACGAGCTGCCGCCCGGTCGCCAGCGGGTCAAGACCTACCTGTTGACGCCCGAGGAGCGAAACCTGGCCTACGAGAAGATCCGCCGCGAGGCCTCCAAGGGGGGGCAGGCGTTCGTGATCTGCCCGCTCGTCGAGGACTCGCCGAACCTCGAGGCTCGGGCGGCGACGGCCGAGTACGAGCGGCTCCAGGCGAGCGACCTGGCGGGGCTGCGGCTGGCGCTCCTGCACGGGCGGATGAAGCCGGCCGAGAAGGACGCCGTGATGCGCGCCTTCCGCGACGGCGAGTACGACGTGCTGGTCTCGACGGCCGTCGTCGAGGTCGGGGTGGACATCACGAACGCGTCGGTGATGCTGATCGAGGGGGCCGAGCGGTTCGGGCTGGCCCAGCTCCACCAGTTTCGAGGGCGGGTCGGGCGCGGGAGCCGGGCGTCGGTCTGCCTGCTGCTGGCCGGCGAGGCGTCTGAGGGTACGAGCGAGCGGCTCCAGGTGGTGGCCGAGTCGGACAGCGGGCTGGCGCTGGCCGAGCACGACCTGCGGCTGCGAGGCCCCGGCGACTACTTCGGCGTGCGCCAGAGCGGCTTCCCGGAGCTGAAGGTCGCCACGCTGGACGACGCGGCGCTTGTCGAGCGCGCCCGTCGCGCCGCCGAGCGTCTCCTGGAGTACGACGTCGACCTGGCCTTGCCCCAGCACGCCGGTCTCGCCGTCCGCGTCGAGGCATTCCGCCGCCGCGCCGGCGAGCCAAACTGAATGGCCGCGGCCGCCCCGCTACAATCCGAGTGGCGGACGAAGCGGAGGCGGACACGTGGCGGTCCCGAGATGGCAAGCCGACGGCGAGCGGGGGACACCGCGCCCGGCGGGAGATTGGCGGGCGCTGTACGAGATCGAGGACGCCGACGCGGTCGAGGCGTTCGTGGCTCGGCATCCGGGACTCGATGTGCTGCTCGCGCAGGTGCCGGGGAGGATTCGAGCATGCTTCGATACCGATGCTCGGCCATCACTCTCGGTATCCGAGGAGCCGGACTCGGACAGCGACCACTCAAATGAGTGGCTGACGATCGTGATCCCCATCGATCGTGAGTGGCAAGACACGCAGGCTCGGCTGCGGCGCTTCGAGGACGAGTGGTGGCTTGACGCGATGCCGCGCGGCGAGCCGCTCATCACGATCCTTCCGCGCTCCCCTTGACGGCGTTCGATTTCGGCGAGTTCCTGGTCCTCGCCGAGGAGCTCGGAAACCGGGCCGATCATCCATCTCGCCGCTCGGCCGTGAGCCGAGCCTACTACGCGTCGCTTGGGGTCGCATCTCGGGCCTTGCCCAAGCAAGCACGTGCCCGAATCACGCCCGGCAACGTCCATCGAGTCACGTGGTCGCTTTACACGGCGTCGTCCGATCGGACGATGCGCCACGTCGGCAACCTCGGGCTTCAGCTCCGCATCGTTCGTGTCGCGGCGGACTACGATGAGGCGCAGGTCTTCTCCGCCGGCTACGTCGCGTCGTCCCTCGCGAACGCGCGCGAGATCATCCACATCCTCAGCCAGCGGGGATACCGACCGTAGCGCGACGCGCGGCAGCCGACCGGCTGCCGTTCGCACTACTGAACGCGCCCTCGCGCGAGCGAGCGGAATTGAGCCTGTCGCGTTGAACGGTCGCGTAAGATTGCATCCGGGGATGGCGTCGTCCATCGCTCACTCGCTCGCTTGTGGAGGCCACTCCAACATGGCGATGCACCTCGACGAAAGCCTCGTGGCGGAGTACGCCGAGCGGCGCTTCGGGTACGGGAGCTTCGACGCACCGGTGTGGTTCGTGGGCATGGAGGAAGGCGGCGGGGGAAGTCTGGATGAGGTCTGCCTGCGCCTCGACACCTGGGCCAGGCTCGGTAGCCAGCCCTTGGACGATCTGCGCGAGTACCATCTCGCCCTCGACCACCCGACCCATTTCATCGAGCCGATCAAGCTAGAGAACACGTGGAAGGGCCTCATGCGCCTCCTGGCCGGACTTCGCCGGGAGGAGCCGACGAACGAGGAGTTGCGCCAGTACCAAGCATACCGGCTCGGCCGGCACGCCGGCGAGACGTGCCTGATCGAGCTGTTGCCACTGCCGTCACCTGGAATGAAAGTCTGGTACTACAAGGAGTGGACTGAATTACCACAACTGAGGTCGCGGAGGGCCTACCAGGCGTACTACGCTCCTCGGCGGGTCCGCGCCATCCGACAGCTCATCGCGCAGCGCAGGCAGTCCCTGGTCTGCTTCTACGGCCTGACACACCTACCGTGGTGGCGTGAGTTGGTGGGTGTGAAGTTCGACGAGATCGTTCTGCCCCGTAACAAGAGGGGCTACACAGGGGAGGATGGCGGTATCGTCTACTTGCTCGTGGAGCATCCGGTAGCGTTTGGTGTTACGAGCAGCTACTTTGCTGGTGCTGGCGAGGCCGCTGCCCGGTTGATCGCTCCAGACGGTGCACATTCCTGAGATGGCCAATGGGACACGAACGGCGTGGAGGCGTACGCGTGACGATTCCGAAGCGTCAAACCGGTGATGACCGGTTGCCGGATGCGGCGGCCGCTGGCTGGCGGTCGTACTACGAACTGGAGGACGCGGGCGCGATAGATGCGTTCGTCGGGCGTCATCCCTTCCTGATAACGCTGCTCGAACAGGCGCCATCCGCGATCGAAGAGCACTTCGGGGAGCACCGGGGCCTGCGACTCGAAACCTTTGCCGATCCCGATGATGAGGGTGCCGAGCACCTGTACCTGTTTGTCCAGACCGAGCGTCCGTTCGGGGAGGCATACGAGCGGCAGCGCCGTCTTGAGGAGGGGTGGTGGCTCGACGCGATGCTCGGAGCACGGGGCGCGCTCACCGTGGGCATCGAGCACGCGTAGGTGCCGTTCGCGTGGCGAGCGTTCCTCGATCTCGCGGCGGAACTGGGCGCTCGATCTGACGAAGCCGCGTGGCGGACGGCGATTGGCCGCGCCTACTACGCGGCGGTCGGAACCGCGTACGAAGCGCTGCCACCCGCCGAACGGGCTGCCATCACGCCCGGGATGTACCACACCCGGACATGGCTGCTATATACCATGTCGTCGCACCGCGTGTGTCGCCGAGTCGGCAACCTCGGGCATCTGCTCCGGCAGATGCGCCACGAGTGCGACTACCGGGCCTCGGCCACAATCCGCGACTACGACGTTCGACAGGCGCTGACGTACGCCCGCGAGGCGGTTGCGCTGATCGATTGGCACGGCTATCAACCGTAACCCGGAAGCCGGGGCACGCTGCCCGCGTCCAGGCGTTCCGTCGCCGCGCCGGCGAGCCGAACGGAGTCCGTCGCGTCGAGCGGTCGCGTAAACTCGCCTCTATGGTGTAGTGTGCGAGCGTTGTTGTCCGTCGCTCAGCCGCTCGATCGTGGAGGCTGTTCGAGCATCTTGATGCGCCGCGACGGCAGGCTCGGGGCTGTGTAGGCCGAACGGCGCTTGGGCTACGGGGGCGTCCGCGCTCCGGCATGGTTCGCGGGCATGGACGAAGGCTGCAGAGTAGGTCGGGATGAGGTCCGCCTGGGCCTCGAAACGTGGGCGAGGCTCGGTAGCGAGCCCCGGGGACGATTTGTGCCGCCCCAGGCCAGCCTCTGCTGACGCCGTCGCGCGCAACTTCCACCTGCGGCTAATGCGCGAGATCGTGGGCATCCTGCGCGAGATCGGGGAGAACCCCGAATCCGGCACCGCCGATGATGCCGAGCACCAACGACGCAGGCTACACCCCTCCCGGGAGGAGCGAGCGGCGCGGGAGCGCAACCAGGCCAAAGTGGAGCGGTGTCATCGGGCGCGGGAAGTACAATTCTCGCAAGAGCACGGGGACGCAGCGGGCGAGTAGCCCGACCCCACTCCTCGTCACTCCGGAGTGCGTAACCTGGCGGGCAGCATCGATCCCGAGCGGCTGACCCCGACAGCGTCGCTGAACCGGGTGCAAATCGTCGCGCTGCCGGGCGTCGCCGTCGAGCCGGACGTGCTCGGCCAGACGGCGTACTGGCTGCTCCGCGCCCAGGCGCTGATGGACCTTGTACGAGAACGGGCCGATCGTCTCGGGCTCAGAGACGTGCGGGACGCCGAGCCTGGCATCCTACTGCCGCGCTTCGACCGCTGTCTCGTGGACGGCGACGGTACCGTTCGGGAAGCCGCCGAGGCGGTCGCCCGCCGCTTCGGGCAGCGACTCGGCTTTCTGATCCTGACCCTTCGGCGGGGTGACGCGGCGAACCGTCGAGCACGCCCGGACTGGGCCGAGAGCTACTGGGCGCACTGGGCGGCGATCAGGACGATCCGCGTCGCGGGCGGGATCGTGAGCGGCAATTTCGGGCCACGGCTGGTCGAGCATGCCACCCGGACCCTGGCGGACGCCGGGATGGCGGATTGTGACGTTCGCCTGGCCTCCTGGCCGGCCCTGCTGCCGCTAGTCGGCGCGGCGCGGACGGCTGGGCCGACCAGCGAGGCGGCGGTCGTGTTCGACTTCGGGCACAGCTTCGTTAAGCGAGGGATCGGGCGCTACGACGGCGGCCGGCTCACGCAGCTCGAGGTCTTTCCGCACCTGCCGGCCGAGGGAGCCGCTCCGCTCGGCGACGCGGAGCCGACGCCGGAGCACGCGCAGCATTTGGGCGAGTTCATGGCGAACGTCATGGCCGATGCCTGGCGAGTCGCCCGCGCGCTTGGCCGTTCGGCGGGGACGACGCTCGTCGCCAGCATCGCTAGCTACGTGTGGGACGGCCAGCCGCTGCCACGCCAGGGCGGGGCGTACGCCGCCCCGCTGTCGCTCTCCGAAAACATGGCCCGTTGGCTATCGGACCGCGTCTCCGACCGCCTCGGCCAAACGATCACGGTGACGCTGCTCCACGACGGCACGTCCGCCGCGCGGGCGTACGCCGGCGAGCCACGCGCGGCGGTCATCATGATGGGGACGGCACTCGGCGTCGGCTTCCCGCCGCCAGTCGGCTCCCTTCGCCCGCTCGCGCCGACGTTCGCGATTCGAGAGCCTACCTCGGCTGCCGAGTGACGGTTGCCTGCGAGTACCCTGTCAGCCATGATGTGCCGGGTAGGGGCGCACCGACCCGAGCGGTGCACGACCCGCCGAGCGAGCGCCCGTGGCGGGTCGACCGGCAGGTGAGGTTGGATGCAGCCGACTTACAGGCTGGTCGGTGCCAGACACCTAGTTGAGCACTCGACGTTGACGTAATTGGCCGCTCCGTTGACGAGGGGGCGGGCAGATGGCGGAATGCACGGACAAGATCGACGCGAGCCGCGCTCCCATGCCATCGCCGCTGACACCGCTCGTCGGGCGCGAGCGAGAAACGGCGGCCCTCCGGTCCCGGCTGACGAACGCCGGCACCCGCCTGCTGTCGCTGATCGGGCCGGGTGGCGTCGGCAAGACGCGACTGGCGCTGCACGTGGCTGTGGAC
>JALYGH010000174.1 GCA_030777205.1 Chloroflexota bacterium | reverse complement strand
GGTGGGCGAAGCGGCAGGCTTCTGCGATCCCTTCACCGGCGAGGGGATCCATCGCGCCCTGCGGGGCGCCGAGCTGGCGGCGGCGGCGGCCGACCGGGCCCTGCGAGCGGGCGACGAGCCGGCCCTGGTCGGCCCGGAATACGCGCGCGCCCGGCAGTCGGCGTTCCGGGCGAAGGAAGGCCTGACGGCGCTGGTGCAACTGTTCGTCCGCGCCCCGGGCCTGATGAACTACGCGGTCGACCACCTGAACCGCCGACCGGAGCTGGGCGCGCGGCTGGCGAACGCGCTCGGCGACCTGACGCCGGCGGGGTCGGTGATGGGCGGGCGGTTCGTCCTCGGGCTGCTGGCGCCGTGGTGATGCGGAAAGGGTAGAGGGTTGGGGCGGACGACTGGCGCGCTCCGTCCGCCTCTACTTCCTTCGCCGGTCGAGCTCCGCCCAGACATCGTCGGGCGACAGGCCGGCCTGGGCCAGCAGCACGTAGCTGTGGAACCAGAGGTCGGCGACCTCGTAGGTCAGCTCCTCGCGGCTGCCCTTCATCGCCGCGATGGCCACCTCGACCGCCTCTTCGCCGACCTTCTTCGCGATCCGCTCGGTGCCGCCTGCGGCCAGCTTCGCGACGTACGAGCCCTCCGGGCGGGCGGCGAAGCGGCCCTGGATCGTCCGCCACAGCTCATCGGCCGAGTCGGCGAACGACGGCGCAGCGGTGCGCTCCTGGACCGTCGTGAAGAAGCACGATGGGCCCCCCGTGTGGCAGGTCGGGCCGACAGGGTCCGCCAGGACGAGGATCGTGTCGCCGTCGCAGTCGAGCTTCACCGCGCATACGCGCAGGATGTTGCCCGAGGTCTCGCCCTTCTTCCAGAGCCGTTGGCGGCTGCGACTGTAGAACCAGGCCACGCCCTCGTCCAGCGTCCGCGCGTACGATTCGCGGTTCATGTAGCCGAGCATCAGCACCTGGCCGGTCCGCGCGTCCTGGACGATGGCCGGCAGCAGCTCGGCGCGGTCGAAGGCGGGGGCCGACGACTCGGAGGCAGCCGAGCCGGCCGCCATCGTCGGCTCGGGGCATGCCGAGGCGGATGACGGTCCGGCGGTCAGGGGCGTCTCGGCCGCACTCATGCCGGCGCCGCCTCGACCGTCCCGACTGGCCGCGTCTCGACCGGCCGAACCGGCACGCCGCGCTCGGCCAGATGCGCCTTGACCTCCGCGATCCGCACCGTGCCGTAGTGGAGGATGCTCGCGGCCAGCGCGGCGTCCGCCTTGCCCTCCGTCAACACGTCGACCATGTGCTCGGCGTTGCCGGCCCCGCCGCTCGCCACGACTGGCACCGTCACGTTCTCCGAAACCAGGCGGGTCAGGCACAGCTCGTAGCCCTGCTTGGTGCCGTCGGCGTCAATGCTGTTGACGACGATCTCCCCGGCGCCCAACTCGACGCCGCGCCGCGCCCACTCGATCGCGTCCATGCCGCGTGGACGCCGTCCGCCGTGGGTCACCACCTCGTAGTAGGAGCCGTTCCACTTCACGTCCATCGACAGGACGATGCACTGGCTGCCGAACCACTCCGACGCCTCGCGCAACACCTCCGGCCGCTCGACGGCCGCCGTGTTCAGCGACACCTTGTCGGCGCCGGCCTGGAGCAGCGCGCGGACCTCGTCGGCCGTCCGGACGCCGCCACCGACGGTCAGGGGAATGAAGACCGCCTCGGCCGTGCGGCGGACGACGTCCACCATCGTGTCGCGGCCCTCGGCCGACGCGGTGATGTCGTAGAAGACCAGCTCGTCGGCGCCCTCGCGGTTGTAGAACGCCGCCAGCTCGACCGGGTCGCCGGCGTCGCGCAGAGTGCCGAACGTCACGCCCTTGACGACCCGTCCGGCGCTGACGTCCAGGCAGGGCACGATCCGCCGGGTCAGTGCCATGCCGTGCCCTCCTCGATCGAGCGCACGTGCTCGATGGCCAGCTCGAGGTCAATCGCGCCGGTGTAGAGCGCCTTGCCGACGATTGCGCCCGCCGCGCCCGCCTCGGCCAGCGCGACGAGGTCGCCGAGGTCGCTCACCCCACCCGAGGCGATCACCGCCACGCCCGGCACCGCCTCGACCATCCGCGCCACCGCCTCGACGTTCGGGCCCTGGAGCGTGCCATCGCGCCCAATGTCGGTGTAGATAATCGTCCGCACGCCGCGGCCGGCGAGGTCGCGCGCCAGCTCCAGCGCGTCCCGCCCGGACGTGTCGATCCAGCCCCGCACGGCCACTACGCCGTCGCGGGCGTCGATCCCGCCGACAATCCGCTCCCCGTAGCGGGCGAGCGCGGCGTCGAGGAAGACCGGATCTTCGACGGCAGCGGTCCCGAGGATCACCTGCTCCAGCCCGGCATCGAACGCCGCCTCAACGTGCTCGATCGAGCGCACGCCACCGCCGAGCTGGACCGGGACATCGACTGCTTGAACGATCGCCCGAATCGCCTCGAGCTGGACCGGGGCGCCCACCCTCGACCCATCGAGGTCGACGACGTGGAGCCGCCGGGCGCCGGCCTCCACCCACCGCCGCGCGACGGCCGACGTATCGTCGTCGAAGACGGTCGCGCGGTCGAAGTCGCCCTGCACGAGCCGGACGGCCTGCCCGCCCTTCAGGTCGATCGCCGGAATGACCTCAAACACGGGCGGAAACGGTCAGCGGGACGGGGGCCGAGCGAGGCTCGCAAAGGGTGACGAAGTTGCGGTAGATCTGGAGGCCGAGATCCGACGACTTCTCGGGGTGGAACTGGGTCGCGAAGACGTTGCCCTGAGCGACGATCGACGCGAACCGCACGCCGTAGTCGGTCTCGCCGACGACGACCGCCGGGTCGGCCGGATCGACGTAATAGGAGTGCACGAAGTAGAAGTACGAACCGCTCGGGATGCCCGCCAGCAGGGGATGGTCCACCCGAAAGTCGACCGAGTTCCAGCCCATGTGCGGCACCTTCTGACCACCCGGCAGGCGCCGGCAGGTGCCGGCGAGCAAGCCGAGGCAGGCTTGCCCGCCCTCCTCGCTCGACTCGAAGATGATCTGCTCGCCGAGGCAGACGCCCAGGAATGGCCGGCCCGAGGCGACGAACGCCGTGATCGGCTCGACGAGCCCGAGCCGTTCGAGGTTCCGCATCGCATCCACGGCCGAGCCCTGGCCGGGCACCACGAGCCCGCCGGCTCGCGCCAGTGCGGCGGCGTCGCTCGTCACGACGGGCTGGGCCCCAGCCGCCTCGAGCGCCTTGGAGACGCTCCGCAGGTTGCCGGCCCCGTAGTCGAGAACCGCGATCACGCCTGGCGCCCCCTGGAGAAACTGCCCCGAATTGTATCAGACCCTCGGTTGCCTCGAGCGCGTTCGTCGGTCAGGACGGCGTGCTCGGGGCACCGGGGCCGTTGGCCGCGCGGCAGGCGGCGTCGGCGATCCTCGATCAGCCCTTGCCGTCGCGGCCGACCGACCAGGACAGGTACGACTTCATGAACTCGTCCAGGTCGCCGTCGAGGACGGCGTTGGCGTCGCTGGTCTCCACGCCGGTCCGCTCGTCCTTCACCAGCTTGTACGGATGGAGGACGTAGTGCCGGATCTGGGTGCCCCAGCTCGCCTCGACGTGCTCGCCGCGGAGCGCCGCCTGCTCGGCCTCGCGCTTCTCCAGCTCGAGCTCCAACAGCTTCGAGCGCAGCATCATCATCGCCGTCTCGCGGTTCTGGAGCTGCGAGCGCTCGGTCTGGCAGCTCACCACGATCCCGGTCGGGACGTGGGTCAGCCGCACGGCCGTGCTGACTTTGTTGACGTTCTGGCCGCCCGGGCCGCCCGAGCGGAACATGTCGAGCTTAACGTCCTCGGGCCGGATGTCGATCGAGATCGTATTGTCGACCTCCGGCATGACCTCGACTTTGGCGAACGAGGTGTGCCGGCGATGGGCCTGGTCGAACGGCGACATTCGGACGAGGCGATGGGTGCCGCGCTCGCTCTTCAGGTAGCCGTAGGCGAAGTCGCCGCGGATCTGGATCGTCGCGCTCTTGATCCCGGCCTCCTCGCCCTCGGTCCGGTCGAGCACGTCGGTCTTGTACCCCCGCCGCTCCGCCCAGCGAAGGTACATCCGGAGCATCATCTCGGCCCAGTCCTGGGCCTCGGTGCCGCCGGAGCCGGCGAAGACGGTGACCAGGGCATTGTTCTTGTCATACGGGCTGGACAGCACGAGCTTGAACTCGAGGTCGCCGAGCTCCTGCTCGATCGCCGCCAGCTCGGCGCGGACCTCGTCGCGGGTGGCCTCGTCGTCGGCCTCCTCGGCGAGGCCGAGCAGCACTTCGGCCTCGTCCAGTCGCGACGCCAGCTCGGTCCAGGGCGTGATCTCGTCGCGGAGGCCGGCCAGCTCCTTCAGCGTCGCCTGGGCTGCTTCGGCATCATCCCAGAAGTTCGGGGCGCTCGATTGCTCTTCGAGCTCGGCGATACGCCGCTGCTTGCTAGCATAGTCAAAGACGCACCATAAGTTCTGAAACTCGTGAGCGCAGCGCGCTCATGTCCGTACGGGTTTCTTGCACGGTCTCGTTACCCTTGGATACGTTTTACCGGGAGTGCTCCTCCCAGGATGGTACCATTCCGGCGGGGTAGCCCCCCACACGCCGACGACCGCGCTGTCGGCACCGGCCGACGCTGGCCGCCCGTTTCGCCACCTTCACCACTGGGGTCGTATCGTGGGTGCTGTCAGAGTTGCGATCATCGGCGTCGGAAACTGCGCCTCGTCCCTCGTCCAGGGGATCCAGTACTACAAGGATGCCAAGGAAACCGACGATGTCCCCGGCCTGATGCACGTCAACCTCGGCGGCTACCACATCCGGGATATCGAGTTCAGCGCCGCCTTCGACATCGACGCGAACAAGGTCGACCGCGATCTCGCGGACGCGATCTTCGCCAAGCCGAACAACACGATCAAGTTCGCCGACGTCCCGCACACCGGCATCCCGGTCCACCGCGGGATGACCCACGACGGCCTCGGCCACTACCTCCAGCAGGAGATCACCAAGGCGCCCGGCGAGACGTCCGACATTGCCCGCATCCTGAAGGAGACGAAGACGGACGTCGTCGTGAGCTACCTGCCGGTCGGCAGCGAGACGGCGACCAAGTGGTACGTCGAGCAGATCCTGGCGGCCGGCTGCGGCTTCGTGAACTGCATCCCGGTCTTCATCGGCCGCGAGGCGTACTGGCAGAAGCGGTTCAGGGAGCGCGGCCTGCCGATCATCGGCGACGACATCAAGAGCCAGGTCGGCGCGACGATCACCCACCGCGTCCTGACGCGCCTGTTCCGCGAGCGCGGCGTCAAGCTGGAGCGGACCGCCCAGCTCAACGTCGGCGGCAACATGGACTTCTACAACATGCTCGAGCGGTCGCGGCTCGAGTCGAAGAAAATCTCGAAGACCAACTCGGTGACCTCCCAGCTCGACTACGAGCTCGAGCCCGAGAACGTCTATATCGGCCCGAGCGACTACGTGCCCTGGCTTACGGACCGCAAGTGGGCGTACATCCGCCTGGAGGGCCGCTCGTTCGGCGACGTGCCGCTGAACATCGAGCTGAAGCTCGAAGTCTGGGACTCGCCCAACTCGGCCGGCGTCGTCATCGACGCCGTGCGCTGCATCAAGCTGGCGCTCGATCGCGGCATCTCGGGCACGCTGGAGGGACCGTCGGCCTACTTCATGAAGTCGCCGCCGATCCAGTACCACGACGACGAGGCGCGCGAGCTGGTCGAGGCGTACATTCGCGGCGAGGACGCCCAGTCACGCGAGGCGATCCAGGTGAAGGCGAACGGGGCCGGCGTGACCCCGGAGGCGCCCGCGAGCGCCACGTCCGCCGCCGAAGTGCCCGTGGCCGGCCCCGACGGCCACGAGGCCAAGTCGCGGCGGGTGGGCGAGTAGCGGGCCAACTCGCGGCCCTCGGCCCCAAACAGGCACGCCGCCCGTGATCGCGCTCTGGGCACACGTCGTCGGTAGCGCGGTCTTTCGGATCGTGCCGCGCCGGGCCGGGTACTTCCTGGCGGACCTGCTCGGGCCGCTGGTTGCCCGCGCCTGGGGAGGGCAGTTCGCGCAGGCGGCGGCGAACATGCGGACCGTCCTCGGGCCGGATGCGCCGCCCTCCGAGGTCGAGCGGCGGGTTCGCGAGGTCTTCCGCAACTACGCCCGGTACCTGATCGATGTGCTGTGCCTGCCGAACATGGACCGTGCGGAGCTGGAGCGAACCGTCCGGGTTGTCGGCTGGGAGCACATCCCGAACACGTTGGCCCGAGGCGACGGGCTGATCCTGATCAGCGGCCACATCGGGAATTGGGATGTCCCGGCTGCGCTCCTCGCGGCCCGGGGCTACCCAGTCAACGCGATCGTCGAACGGCTGGAGCCGCCGGCCTGGAACGAGCGGGTCCAGGCGATCCGCGAGCGGAGCGGGATGCGCCCGATCTCGATGGAGACGGGGGCGCGCGAGATGTTCGCGTGCCTGAGGCGGAACGAGATCCTGGCCCTGGTCATCGATCGTCCGCTCTGCACGGGCGGGGTCCCGGTGCGCTTCTTTGGCCGCGAGACGCGGGTGCCGGACGGGGCGGCACGGCTCGCGCTGCGCACCGGGGCGAGCATCGTCGTGGCCGTCGGGCTTCGCCGCGGACGCCGCTTCGTGACTATCGTCGATCCGCCAATCGCGTTCGAGCCGAGCGGCGACCGCGAGCGAGACATTCGGGCCGTCACCCAGCTCGTCGTCGACCGGCTAGAGCGGCACATTCGCCTGCATCCGGGTCAGTGGTACATGTTCCGCGACATGTGGCCCGGCGATCGAAGTCACGGTAGCGCACAATCCTGATGTCTCGTGCGAGTGGCGCGACAGGCTGAGCAATCGTCGCCGCGACCGCTACGGGGCCGGGCGATGAGGGATCGAGTAACACGGCGATGACGACTGGGTGCTCCGACAGGCCGCTTCGGGGAGCCGATCTTCGCGCGCAGGCCATCGTCGGGGCGTATCGCCTGGCCGTGGCGCTCGCGGCGCGCGTGCCGCCGCGGGTGGCCTACCCGGTCCTCGACGCGGCGGGTGACTTCGTCTACCGAGCGAGCCCGGGCGCGCGGCGGGCCGTCATGGCGAACCTCGCGCGGGTCATGGCATCCCGGCCTCGTCGCCATCGTGCCCGGGCGGCCCGGCTGGTCTTTCGGCACGCCCTCCGCAACTACTACGACACCTTCCGCCTGCCCGCGATGTCGGTGGCCGAGATCGCGGACTTCGTCCCGATCGTCGGCGCCGAGTACGTGGAGGCCGGCCTGGCGGCCGGGCGTGGGGTGATCGTCGTGACGGCCCACGTCAGTAGTCTCGTCGTGGGGGCGCAGGCGCTCGCGCAGCGCTTCGGTGGCGCCAGCGTGGTCGTCGAGCCGCTCGACCCGCCCGAGCTGCTCGACCTGATGCTTGCCGTGCGCGCCAGCCATCACCTGAAGATGCTGCCGCTCGGGCCGCGGCTGGCCGTCGACCTGGCGGCCGCACTGCGCCGCAATGAGCTGGTGTTCCTCGCCGTCGACCGTGACTTCGGCGCGGCCAGCCTGCGCATACCGTTCTTCGGCGCGCCGGCGCCTATTCCGACCGGGCCGGCTCTCCTGGCGCTGCGGACCGGCGCGGTGCTGCTCTCCGCGTTCGTCTCGCGTCGGCCCGACAGCCGGCTGCAGGGCGTGGTGGACCCGCCGATCCCGATTGTACTGACCGGCAGCCTTCGGGCGGACGTGACCCGAATAACGGAAGCGGTCGCGGGCCGACTGGAGTACCATATCGGCAGGTATCCGGAGCAGTGGACCGTCCTGCAGCCTGTGTGGGGCAGCGTGGGCACGGACGGTACGGCGGACCACTCGCGTACCACGGGTGAATCGGGCGGCGCGCGGCGCGCGGCAGTGGCCACCGACACGACCGACGAGGGGAGAAGGGCACGGTGAAGATCGCGCTGGTCTCGCCGTACGATTATCCGTACCCCGGCGGCGTGACGGAACACGTCCGCAGTCTCGCCGAGCAGCTCATGGGGCGCGGCCACGAGGTCCACGTCATCGCGCCGTCGTCGACCGACCCGGCGTCGCTGCCTTCCCTGCCGGTCGTGCATCGGATCGGCCGGGTCGTGCCGATCCCGACCAACGGCTCGGTCGCCCGGATCACCTTGCCGTTGCGGGGCTATCTCCAAGTCAAGGAGCTCCTCACCCGCGAGGCGTACGACATCATCCATCTGCACGAGCCGATGATGCCGGCGCTCCCGCTCACGGTCCTGCGCCACTCGCAGTCGATCAACGTCGGGACGTTTCACGCCTTCGGGCGGACCAGCCTCCGCTACTTCTACGCCAAGCCGATGCTGCACGGGTTCTTCCGGCGCCTGCACGCGCGGATCGCGGTCTCCGGTCCGGCCCGCGATTTCGTCGCCCGTCGCTTCCCGGGCGATTACCGGATCATCCCGAATGGGATCGACTATTGCCGGTTCGCCACGCCGAGGACGCCGCTCCCGGCCTACGACGACGAGGCGCTCGACGTGCTCTTCGTCGGTCGGCTGGAGAAGCGCAAGGGCCTCGAGTACCTCCTGCGCGCCTGGGGGCTCATCCGCGACACGTTCCCGCGGGCCCGCCTGCTCGTCGTCGGCGGCGGCGGCCACCGCCTGGAGAACTACGCGCAGTACACGGAGTCGCGCGGCTGGCGAGAGGTCGTCTTCGCCGGCTACGTGTCGCCGGACGACCTGGTGCGCTATTACCAGACGTCGGACGTCTTCTGCGCGCCGTCGACCGGCCAGGAGAGCTTCGGGATCGTCCTACTGGAGGCGATGGCGGCCGGGCGGTCGATCGTGGCCTCGAAGATCCCCGGCTACGCCGAGGTCGTGGCCGATGGCCGCGAGGGCCTGCTCGTTCCTCCAAAGGATCCGGCCGCGCTGGCCGTCGCGCTCACCCGGCTCCTGGCCGACGCGGAGCTGCGCCGTGCGATGGGCGCTCGCGGCCGGCAGAAGGCGGCAGATCACGACTGGTCGCGGATCGCCGACCAGGTGCTGGCCGTCTATGACGAGACGATCGAGGCGCACCTGGCCGGGGCCGGCCGGTCGATCCCGCGCGAGCGCTGGATGCGCCGCGCCGCCAGCGCGATGGTCCCGCGGCTGAGGTGGTGAGCGAGGTGGCCGTCTGGATGAGGTCCGTCAAGGTCGGGTTTCGCGGGCTGGTCCAGCCGCTCGCCGTTGGCCTGGCCCGCGCCGGCGTCCAGGCCAACTGGCTGACGTACGCCGGCTTCCTGCTCAACGTCGGCGTCGCGGTGCTCGTCGCCGAGGGCTGGCTGACCCTTGCCGGCGCCCTGTTCCTGCTCGTGAACGCGCTCGACTTCCTCGACGGTGCGGTGGCGCGGGCATCCGGCACGGCCGGTGGGTACGGCGCGTTCCTCGACTCCGTACTGGACCGCTATTCGGAGGGCGTCGTCTTCGTCGGGTTGCTCGTCTGGTTTTCACACGCTGACGACAGGACGGGGATGGTCGCCACCGCCCTGGCGCTGGTCGGCTCGTTCATGGTCAGCTACTGCCGCGCCCGGGCCGAGGGGCTCGGGATGGATTGCGAGGTCGGGTTGCTCCAACGGCCGGAACGGATCATCGTGCTCGGAGTCGGCATGATCCTGCACGAGTACGCGCTGGTCTTCGTGTTGCTTGGTCTTGCCCTCCTGACCAACCTCACGGCGGCGCAGCGGATGCGCCACGTCGCCCGGCTCTTCGAGGAGCGCCGTCGGCGCGGCTGATGCGCGCTCCGGAGCCGTTTGTCGCGTGGTTGTCGGGTGGGGTACACTGGAAGCGACGCGCCCGTAGCTCAGGGGATAGAGCGCTGGCCTCCGGAGCCAGGTGCGGGGGTTCGAATCCCTCCGGGCGTACCGGGATGTCG
>JALYGH010000173.1 GCA_030777205.1 Chloroflexota bacterium | reverse complement strand
CGTCGAGCGGGCGCGGGCGTACGCGCGCGGCGAGGGCGGCAGCCTGGTCGTCGAAGCATGCCCACCGGCGGCGAAGCGGCTCCCCGCCTTCGACGTCTGGGGCGACCCCGGGAGCGGCTTCCCGGTCATGCGGGCGCTCAAGGAGAACCTCGACCCGAAGGGAACCCTCAATCCTGGCCGGTTCGTCGGCAGGCTGTAGGGGCCTCCGAGCCCCGGCTTCCCCCTCGTCCCTGTCCGGCAGAGCTCGTCCCTGTCCGGCAGAGGCGGAAGCGGGAGTGGGATCCCACCCCGACAAGCGATGGGGGAGACTGAGGGCGAGGGGCGCTCCCGGGCCTCGGATCCTGGAAACGGCCGGCGTTGGGCACACTTCCTGATATCCTTTGCTACTTGGGCTCAGGATACTTGCTTGCGCAGTCCTGACGGCCCCGCCGCGGTCGCGCCGTCACCGGCGGCCGAACACGGCGATCTTGCGGGGGCAGCCGGGTCGGCTGCCCCCGATCTCGGCGCCCCCACGCCCGTGACCGTGCGCCCGAAGGCGCCGGCGACCAGGAAGGACATCGATGACGATCGTGTGCCCGTGCGCGGCCGCAGCGCCGCGCGGCTCGCTCCGCGTGCCGACCACAACACCGTCTGCCGCCGGCGCGGCCTGCCGCCAGGAGGTGCTCCGGTGAGCGAGCGGAACGACGCGATGCCGACCGGGACACCCGCCATCAGCGCGACCGAGAACGGATCGCTCGGTCAGCCCCGGACAGAAGAGGTCCGGGACGAGACCGGCGCGATCTTCCGCGAGGACGAGGTGGTCGTGCCGATCTCTCCGTGGGAGGAGGAGTTCGGCTGGAAGGTCGAGCAGACGTTCTGGTCCTTCTTCAACCGCTCCGAGGATCCGGAGGGTTGGAACCGCCGCTGGGTCGTCGAGAAGGACGTGCCGTGGGAGGAGGTCGGTCGAGAGACGATCAGCGAAGACGCGGCGCTGATGATCGAGTCGTTCTTCGCCGTCGAGAGCTACCTGCCGGACTTCGCCGAGAAGGGGATGGGCTACTACCGCAAGATGGTCGGCCTGTCCAACGGCCACATCAACTGGAGCTACGAGGAGCTGAAGCACGGGCGGACGCTCCAGCTTATCCTCGAGCGGTCCGGCGCACGCACCCCGGAGCAGACGCGGGATTTCCGCATGGCCCTCGCGCGCAAGGCCTGGACGATGCCGTACCCGACCGCGCGCCAGATGCTGATCTACGCGTCATTCCAGGAGAAGGAGACGCAGCGCAATTACGAGCACCTGCGCAACGTCCTGGCCGGCCAGGGCGCCTTCGGTGCGGCGCAGGGGCTGCGGATCATCGGCCGCGACGAGGCGTTCCACCACGCCTATTACAAGGACCTCGTGAAGCTGCTCCTCGAGTACGACGAGGTCGGGACGGCCCAGGACATCCAGAAGGTCGCCACGAGCTTCCGGATGCCGGCCCAGCACCTGATGCCGAACATGGAGGACCGCGTCCGGGTGATGGTCCGCAACAAGGTGTTCGGCAAGAAGCAGGTCCGCGACGAGGCGATCATCCCGACGATCAAGGCGTTCGGATTCCGCGATCAGGACGAGCTGTTGAGCGTCGCCACGGCCCGCCCGATGACCGAGGAGAAGCTAATCCTGGCGCCCGACCCGGAGCCGAACGCCGACGCGGCCGGCTGAGGCGCGCGAACCCGACCAGCGCATCAGTCGTCCCGGGCGAAGGGTCTCACCCCTGAGTAGGGTGACGAGATCCCTCGCCGCCGGGGACGACCGCTCCTTGTTCGGACCGCGGCGGACGACACGCTCGCGACTGCCCGGCCGCCGCTACCTCCCGTCGGGGGAGCCGACCGCGCTGCTCGGGAGGCGCTCGAGGTCCTCGTCACGCCCGGCCACGATGAGCGCGTCGACCGGTCGCAGCGTCTCGCCGGTCGACGGATGCAGCATGATGCCGTCCGCGCGGGCGAGCGCCAGGATCGTGACGCCGCACGTGCGGTGCAGGTTCAGCTCGCCGAGCGTCTTGCCCACCCAGTTCCCCGGCACCGGGACGCGCGCGAACCCGTAGCCCGGCCCGACGTCCAGGTAGTCCTGGACGCCCGGGGCGGCGAAGCTGTGCGCGACGCGCACCCCCGTCTCGCGCTCCGGGTACACCACGCGATGCGCGCCGACCTGGGCCAGGATCCGGCCGTGCAGCTCGTGCGCGGCCTTCGAGATGATCCGCTTGACGCCGAGCTCGCGGACGAGCACCGTCGCCAGGATGCTCGCCTCGAGCTTGCCGGATACGCTGATGATCGCCGTCTCGAAGTCGCCCAGGCCGAGACTCTGGAGCGCCTCGCGGTCGGTGACGTCGGCCTGCACGGCGTGGGTCACTTCGTCGGCGAGATCCTGGACGATTCGCTCGTCGGCGTCGATTGCCAGGACGTCGTGCCCGAGCCGCGTCAACTCCCGCGCGACGGCCTGACCGAACCGCCCCAGGCCGAGCACGGCCACCTGTCGCCTCACCTGTCCTCCCTCGCGCGGAGTCCTCCGCTTCTTTCATTCCTACTCGAAGTATCGTCGCTACTGGGAGTGTGGCTGCCGGAGCCCGCCCGTGTCGCGGCCGCCTGGTTCGTCATCCGATCCTCACCGTCTCCTCCGGCCAGCGGACCAGGGGCCGGTGCTCGCGCGCGGCCAGCGCGACCATCAGCGTCACCGGTCCCAGCCGGCCGGAGAACATCGCCACGATCAGGACGAGGCGTCCAGGTGTCGAGACATCGGGCGTGATGCCCGTGGACAGGCCGACCGTGGCGGACGCCGAGACGGCCTCGAACAGGTTGCGCACGAAGCTGAACGCGTCCAAGAAGGTCAGGACCATGGCGACCGCGAACACGAACAGCAGGACCAGCGATGAGACCGCGACTGCCCGCATCAGGTCGCTCTGGCGGATACGGCGGCCGAACAACTCGACTTCCGGCAGCCCGCGGATCGCCGAGAGCGTCGCGCCGACCAGGATCCCGAACGTCTGCACCTTGATCCCCCCACCCGTCGAGCCGGCCGAGCCGCCGATCAGCATCAGCGCGATCAGCAGGAGCAGGCTCGCGTCCATCATCTGGCCGACGTCCACCGTAGCAAATCCGCCGGACCGCGGCGACGTCGCCATGAAGAAGGCGTTGAGCAGGCGGTAGCCGAAATCCATCGCCCCGAACGTGAGCACGTTGTCGCGCTCGGTGATCAGGAGCGCGATCGTGCCGAAGGCGAGCAGGCCGACGGTCGTGACGAGGACGAGCTTGGTGTCGAGGCTGAGTCGTGCGAAGCGACGGTTGCGCACGATGTCGTCCACGACGGCGAAGGAGATGCTCCCGAGGATCAGCAGCCCGGCGACCGTCAGGAGGAGCACCGGATCGCTCCGATACGGGGTGAGGCTGGCGAAGTCGCCCACCAGGTCGAAGCCGGCATTGTTGAACGCGCTCACCGCGAAGAAGAGGCCCCACCAGGCTGCCGTGAGTGGGTCGTGCTGGCGTAGGAAGAACAGCGTCAGCACGACCATCCCGACTGCCTCGGCGATGAGCGTGAAGATGACGATGCGGCGCGCCACGACGACGGCCGAGCCAAGGCCGCCGCTGCCGAGCGCCTCGCGCAGGAGCATCCGCTCGCGCAGGCTCGCCCGCCGGCCGACGAGGCGCAGGAGGAGGGTCGAGCTGGTCATGAAGCCGAGCCCGCCGATCTGGATCAGGCCGAGGATCACGGCGTGGCCGAACGGGCTCCAGTACGTGCCGGTGTCGACGACGACCAGGCCCGTCACGCAAACGGCCGAGGTTGACGTGAACAGGGCGTCGATCCAGGGGGTCCAGCGGCCGTCGGCGCTGGCAAGCGGCGTCATGAGGATGGCCGCGCCGACCAGGATGAGCGCCGCGAAGCCGTAGACGAACACGAGCGCCGGGTTGAGCGCACGGCGCTCGCGGACGCGGACGGCGACCGGTACGAGCTGGCTCTTGGGGCGCCGCGGCACGCGCACGCGGCTGGGAAAACGGCCGCTGGCCGTACTCGGCGCGGCCGGACGATGCGGGGCTTGGCCTACGTTGGGGCGCTGCCCGATCCCAGGGTCTTCCACGTGCCAGGTCGCCTCGCCGCCGATTCTGCCGTGCGAGCGCGGACCGACGCTCGCTCCGGCCGATGGTAGCGGACTGGTCGGCGTCGTGTCCGGAATGCGGTGTTCGCGGAGTGCCTCGACGTTGCGAAAAGCTTGCTATACTCCGGAGCGGTCGCACGACCGTGGGCAGTTTTCCGCCATCGTAGCAAGGGCGGCTGGCACGAGCCGACCGGAGATGACAACGCCACACGCCGAGGGCTCCGAGGCGAAATTCGAGGACCGAGCTGCATTCGGGGCCCGCACGGGCCGCCGGACGCGGCTGTGGAGTCCTCGCCCGTGGTTGCCGAGCAGGATGCGCGCCCTCCTGCCTGCCACCCGCCGCGCACGCCGATCGATGTGCCCATTCGACACTGCTTGGAGCTGGCGCGCTCGCCCGCACATGTCCGGCGCCCGGTGGGCGCCAGGGCCGGCGACGGAAGCGCGGGCGGCACTACCTGGGGAACGCTCGATGCTCGTCCATCCTTCCGACTCCGGCCGGACGACCGACCCGGCCTGAGCACGCGAGCAGGTAACCATGGCCACATCTGGGAACGCCCACGACGACGGCGAGCCGCTGGCTTCGGGTCCGGCGGCGAATCCGCCGGCCGATACCGTCGCCAACGCCCCAAGCGCGAACGGGCCGGTCGGCGGGAGCTCGATCCCAACGGTGCACATCCGCGAGGTGCGCAAGGGGCACCGGCCGGGCGAGCGCTACGTCCGGATCCACCGCCCGTTCCACGAGACGTTCCGCGAGGCTGCGCCGGACACGCTCGTGGCGCGCGAGCAGGTGTTCGAGCCGCGCAGCACGGCCGGGCGGGTCTGGACCGGGATCCGCCGGGCCTTGATCGGGCGGCCGCTGGCGTCGGCACAGCTCGCCCACGAGCGCATCTCCAAGCCCAAGGCGCTGGCCGTGTTCGCATCGGACGCGCTCTCCTCGTCGGCGTACGCGACCGAGGAGATCCTGCGCATCCTCGTCATCGGCGGGGCCCTGGCGCTGACGTTCACCATGCCGGTCGCGCTGGCGATCGGGGCGCTGCTCGCGATCGTCGTGATCTCGTACCGCCAGACGATCAAGGCGTATCCGAACGGCGGCGGCTCCTACATCGTCAGCAAGGACAACCTCGGCACCGTGCCGGCTCTGGTCGCCGCCTCGGCGTTGCTGATCAGCTACTTGCTGACGGTAGCGGTGAGCATCTCGGCCGGTGTCTACGCCCTCACCTCGGCCGTCCCGGAGCTGTACGACTGGAAGGTCATGATCGCCGTCGCGATTGTCGCGTTGATGACGATCATCAACCTGCGCGGGGTCAGCGAGTCGGCGACGATCTTCGCCGTCCCGACCTACCTGTTCATCGTCACCGCGCTCGGGATGATCGCCTACGGGCTGTTCCGCCTGGCGACCGGCTCGCTGACCCCGGACCTGGCAGCCCACGAGGCCGAGCTCGAAGCGTGGGAGGCGAGCGGCGCCCTCGGCAGCCTGAGCCTGCTGCTCGTGCTGCGCGCCTTCGCCCAGGGCTGCGCCGCGCTGACGGGGACCGAGGCGATCTCGGACGGCGTGCCGGCCTTCAAGCCGCCGGAGTGGAAGAACGCCCGCGCCACGCTGCTCTGGATGGGCATCATCCTGGCGATCCTCTTCCTCGGGATCTCCTTCCTGGCCACCCAGCTCGCGATCGTGCCGAACGTCCACGAGGGCGAGTCGGTCGTGTCGATGATCGCGCGCGACGTCTTCGGCGGCGGCCCGCTCTACTACCTGATGCAGGCGGCCACGATGCTGATTCTGGTTCTGGCCGCGAACACGGCGTACGCCGACTTCCCGCGGCTGTCCTGGTTCCTGGCGCGCGACCGCTTCATGCCGAATCAGTTCAGCTTCCGCGGCGACCGCCTGGCCTTCTCGACCGGCATCACCACGCTCGGCATCCTGTCGGCCCTGATCGTGTACGGGTTCGAGGCCGACACGCACGCCCTGATCCCCCTCTATGCGATCGGCGTCTTCGTGGCGTTCACCTGCTCGCAGGCCGGTATGGTCAAGCGCTGGTGGACCCGCCGCGAGCCCGGCTGGCGCTACGGCCTGGCGATCAACACGGTCGGCGCGGCGACGACGTTCGCCGTCGCCGTCATCCAGTCGGTGGCCCAGTTCACCCACGGCGCCTGGATGGTCATCGTGCTCATCCCCATCCAGGTGTGGATCTTGTGGCGGATCCGGGCGCACTACGAGCGCGTTGCCGAGCAGCTCGCGCTCACACCCTCCACCGAGCCGCCGGTGACGCTGCCGGAGCCGATCCTGGTGGTGCCCGTGCCGGGCCTCAACCGGGCGGTGGCCCGCACACTCAGCTTCGCCCGCGCCCTGTCCGAGAACGTCACCGCCGTCCATATCACCGACGATCTGCAGGCCGCCGACGAGCTGCGGCGGGTCTGGAAGGCGTGGGGGACGGACGTGCCGCTGGTGATCCTCGAGTCGAAGTATCGGGCGCTGACCGGTCCGCTGCTGCACTACCTAGACGCGGTGGCCCAGCGGAACCCGAGCGCCCCGATCACGGTCGTGCTGGCGGAGTAC
>JALYGH010000172.1 GCA_030777205.1 Chloroflexota bacterium | reverse complement strand
CCGAGCGGATGAAGTCCGACTCGGTCTCCTTGTAACGGCGTTCGAGGTTCGGGATGACGCCCTCGTAGCTGATCTTGTACTCGTGGATCCGGCTGCTGCGCTTCGACTGATGCCGAATTGGGATGCGCTCGTCCTTGACTCCGTACAGCACCAGGTCGAGGTCGCGATCGGACAGCTCGGCGACCGGCGCGCGGATCGAGAAGCCGGCGTAGTTGGCGACGGCATTGAGCATCTCGCGGTACCAGGCATTGCCGTTGATGCCGGCCTTGCCCCAGGCGGCGATCGCCCCGTCCGCCAGCGACAGGTTCCGGTTCGGGATGACCAGCTCTGGGTCGATCTCGAGTCGGTGGCCGAGGCCGGTGCACGCGGGGCAGGCGCCGTGCGGGCTGTTGAACGAGAAGGTCCGCGGCTCGATCTCCCCCAGGGAGATGTTGTCGTAGACGCAGGTGTTCTTCTCGGAATACAAGTGCTCCGCGGAGACGGTCCCGTCGCGGTCGACGACGGCGACGACGACGGTCCCCTCGCCGAGCTTCAGCGCCTGCTCGATCGAGTCGGCGATGCGGCCGGCGTCCGGCGACCGGCCGTCCTCCTCGGACTGTGGCTCCGGAACCGCCAGGCGGTCGACGACGACCTCGATCGTGTGCATCTTGTACCGATCGAGCTTGATCTCGTCGTTGACGTCGCGGACCTCGCCATTGACCCTGACGCGGACGAAGCCCAGCTTGCGGACGTCCTCGAAGACGCTCGAGTACTCGCCCTTGCGGCCCCGGACCAGCGGCGCCAGGATCATGATTCGCGTGCGCGGCGGCATTGCCAGGACGGCGTCGACGATCTGCTCGGCCGTCTGCTGCTGGATCGGGCGGCCGCATTTCGGGCAATGGGGCCGCCCGATCCGGGCGTAGAGCAGGCGCAGGTAGTCGTAAATCTCGGTGACCGTGCCGACCGTCGAGCGCGGGTTGTGGCTGGCGCCCTTCTGGTCGATCGAGATCGCCGGCGAGAGCCCGGAGATGTAGTCGACGTCCGGCTTGTCCATCTGGCCGAGGAACTGCCGCGCGTACGACGACAGCGACTCGACGTAGCGGCGCTGGCCCTCGGCGTAGATCGTGTCGAAGGCGAGCGAGGACTTGCCCGAGCCGGACAGTCCGGTGATGACGACCAGCCGGTCTCGCGGGATCGTGACGTCGATGTCCTTGAGGTTGTGCTGGCGGGCGCCCTTGATGACGATCTGGTCGAGCGGCATCTGTCTCTTTTCGCCGGGGCTCTCGTGCGGGCGCCGGCTCAGCTCCCCATTGTCTGCCCGTGGTGTCCCGTCATTATGTCGCGAAGCCGGTCGGAGGGGACGGGGCCCGAACGCGCGCTCTGCGCGCTTCGTGCTGAAGTATGCGCAGGTCGCGGGCCGGCAGGCCGAAATGCAGCCCGCGAAACGTATGATCCGGTATGGGCGAGCCCGGTGTCGGGAGGCGCCGGGTCACCCGGCCGCCGCGATATCATCGGTCCGCGTGTCGCCTCGCTCCGACTGCTGGTGCCGCGCCCCGCCGACGTGTACGGGAGCCCCTCACCTATTCTGTCATCCCGAGCTTGGGACGGATCTCACGCCCATGTACCCGGAAGATCTCTCTCAGTGAGGGCGACATCCCTTCGTTACTCGCCGTGACGTTGTACCGGCGCGGGCCGGACATAGCGACGGGCTGATCAACCTGGCACTCGATAGCGCATACCCCCACAGCCCTGGAAAGAGAGAGCTCACGATAGTGTCGCGTCGCGCCGTGGAGCCGCTCAGCGATCTCGCGCTGCTCGAGCTCCGCGAAGAGATGGCGATGGACGACCGCCGCCGGCTCGCCGGCCTGTGTGGCGTGACGATCGCCGTGACCCTTGACGGCCAGTCGCTCTTCATGGGCAGCGAGGTTCCCGACGCGATCTTGCCCGCCGTGATCGACGCGGTAAACGACGCACCCGTCGCGCCTTGGCCCGACGAGGAGCCAGCCGCGCTCGCGGCGTGCCGGGGGCTGCTGGAGTCCTCGTGCGCGCCGCTGAATCTGAGTGCCGGTCCCGTGTACTCGATCCAGCCCCGGGCCCGAATCGAGACGCGAACGCGCATCGTCCGCTCGGACGAGCTTCCCGTCGGGCGGCCGCGGCTGGTCAATCCCGGTACCTGGGAGCACGACGAGTGGGATGATCTACTGGACGGTACGCTCGGACCGTGGGCCATGGTCGTCGTCGACGGGAGCGTCGCGTCGATCGCCCACACGCCGGGGCCGATGAGCGAGCGAGTGGCGGAGGTCGGTGCCTGGACGCACCCCGACCATCGCGGACGAGGGTACGCCGCCGAGGCGACCACGAACTGGGCGGACGTCCTGCGGCCGAGCGGTCGCTACCTCTTCTACAGCACGGATGCAGCGAATCTGTCATCCCAGCGGGTCGCCGGTCGCCTCGAACTGCGCCTGCTGGGCTGGACCTGGACCCTCCAGAAGGTCGATCCGAGTGGGCGCGATACCCGCCACCCGCTCAGCCGGCGGCGCCCCTGAGTCCAGATCGAGCGGCGTCGATGACTCCCGGCCGATCAGGCGCGCCGCATCTGACGCCACATCCCGAGCATCGCCACCAGATAGTAGACCAGGCCGAGCGCGACCGGCCCGAGCAGGAACGGCCAGTCCGGGTGGGCGCCGCGCAGCGTGACGTCGCGCAAGTCGACGGCCCCGAACGTCACCGGTAGCAGGTAGGAGGCTGCGCGGACCCAGGGGAACATCAGGTTGAGCGGCAGGGAGAACCCGCCGAAGAACACCGACGCCAGCAGGATGAGCTGGAGTTGACCCGCCCGGGGACAGTCTCCACGAGGTGTGGCGCCGAGCTCAGGCGCGTTTCTTGCGATCCGAGCCGGGACACCGCGATCTGAGGTGAGCACACGGCCGCACGGGCCGGGGTGGGGTCTACGATGAGTCAGGCAGTCCCGCGATCCGATCTGTCGAGCGACCCGCGCAACGCCGAGGACCGGCTGCGCGCGCAGCAGCCGCTGGAGTACCCGGGCCCCTCGATACCGGGCCTCGACTGGGATATCAGTACGCTGGTCGCTGCCGCCGTCGCGGCCGGGCTCGCGATTGCGCTCGGCCTCTGGCTCGGGGGGCGCAGCAAGAAGCGACGGATGCGGTCCGTCGTGCCGTCCGTCAACCCCGCCGAGCTCGCGGTCGATCTGGCGCCGGTGGTCGCCCGGCTGATGCAGAGCCCGGCGATCCGCGCGTATCTCCTGCGCATGCTGCTCCGGTCGCTGACGCGCAAGGTCACCGGCTAGCACACCTGGGCGCAGGCAGTTCCACCCTTGTCATCCCTTCGCTGCGCTCAGAGCTTGCCCTGAGCGCAGCGAAGGGATGACAGATGAGTTGACGGCACTCCCATCACCCTCAGCGTGGCGAAGTACCAGGACACGCACCGCCCCCTTCCGTGGCGTGCTACTATCCGGCGCGGGGCACAGGACGCCCCGCGCCGGATGCATTCGTGATCGACCTGCCGCTCGTTTCGCTCGACCTCGAGATGCTGGACGCCGAGGGCGGTTCCGAGATCGTCGAGGTCGGCGCCGTCAAGTTCCGCGGGCGCGAGACCCTCGGCACCTTCAGCGCCCTGGTCCGCCCGCGCGGGACGCCGACGTTCCACCTCGGCGAGCTCACCGGGCTCACCGCGGCGGATCTCCGCGACGCCGAAGACCTCGGCGTCGTGCTCGGTCGGCTCTCGGCGTTCATCGGCGGCGCCCCGCTCGTCGGCCAGTCGATCGGGATCGACGTCGAGAACCTGCGCCGGGCCGGCCTCGCGCTCCGCAACCCCCAGCTCGACACCTTCGAGCTGGCCATCTTGCTGCGGCCGGGCCTCCGCTCCTACGACCTCCTCTCGATCGCGCGCGACCTCGGCGTGACCGGCGGCCTGGCCCACCGGGCGCTCTCGGACGCGCTGCTCGCCCGCGACGTCTTCCTGAAGCTGGTCGAGCGGGCCGGCGCCCTCGGCATCGACGCCCTGAGCCAGATCGTCCGGCTGGCCGGCCCGCTCGACTGGCCCCTCAAGCTGGTGTTCGCGGAGGCCCAACGGGCGCGAGTCCGGGAGCTGATGCAGCGCGGCGCCGCCGACGTCGGGGCCGGCCGGGGACCGCTCGGCGACCTGCCGCCCCCGCCGGCCGTCGAGCCACTGGACGAGCGGCCACGCTTCGTCTCGCTCGACGTCGACGCGCTGGTCCATTCGATCCGGCCCGGTGGGGCCGTAGCCGAGGCGCTCCCGGGCTTCGAGGAGCGCCCGGAGCAGCAGCGGATGCTCGCCGCCGTCGTCGAGGCGTTCAACGCCGGCGACACGCTGCTCGTCGAGGCCGGCACCGGCACCGGCAAGTCGCTGGCGTACCTGCTGCCGGCGCTGCACTTCGCCGTGGCGAACGGCCGGCGGGTCGTCGTGTCGACCAACACGATCAACCTCCAGGACCAGCTCCGCGACAAGGACGTGCCGGACCTGCTGCGCGCGACCGGCCAGGCGGCGACGGTAACCACGCTGAAGGGCCGCACCAACTACCTCTGCCTCCGGCGCTGGCAGACGCTGCTGCAGACCGACGACCTGAGCCCAGCCGAGCGGATGCTGCTGATCCGGACCCTTCTCTGGCTCCCGGTCACCTGCACCGGCGACCGCGCCGAACTGCGCCTCGGCGGCGGCGAGGACGAGGCGTGGGGGAAGCTGGCGGCGGTCGCGGAAGTCTGCTCGCCGCTCCGCTGTCCGTATCACCGCGCCGGCGCGTGCTTCGTCGCCCGCGCCCGCCGCGCGGCCGAGGGGGCCCACGTCATCATCGTCAACCATGCCCTGCTCCTGCTCGACGCCGTCGGCGCCAACCAGGTCTTGCCCGAGTACCGCCACCTCGTCGTCGACGAGGCGCACCACCTGGAGGACGAGGCGACCAGCCAGTTGAGCGAGCGGGTGACCCAGCGCGAGATGCAGCGTCGCCTCGACGAGCTGCTCGAGGGGTCGGCGGTGACGGAGAGCGGCCTGCTCGCCGATGCGAGCGCCGCCCTGCACCGCGCCCACGCCGAGGAGGACCGGCGCGAGCAGGCCCGCGCGCTGTTCGAGCG
>JALYGH010000171.1 GCA_030777205.1 Chloroflexota bacterium | reverse complement strand
GGCCGGGCCCGGCGACCGCGGCCCTCGGGCCCGGCCGGATGATCAAGACGTCGACGATGAGGTGTCTACCATGCTGAACGTCTCCGCCCATCGGCCCGCCGAGAGGGGCTCGGCCCGTCGGTCATCGCGAGCATTCCCGCGAGGAGCGCGGCGCTGGCTGGCGGCGGCAGCGGCCCTGGCGCTCGTCCTGCCGCTCCCCGCCCGACCGGCGTCAGCCCAGCTCGCGAGCGCCACGGCCGCCGAGATCGTCGCGAACGCCGGCGCCTATGACGGCCAGGCGGTCACCGTCGTCGGCGACGTCGACGACGTCCTCGGCCCGCGCTCGTTCGTTATCGAGGACGACGACGTCCTGTCGTTCGCGCGGCTGCCGGTGGTGACCGCCCGGCCGATCCTCGACCGCGCCGGCCGGCCGCTCGACCGCGCGCTCGACCCGCTCAGCACGACCAACGTCATGGTCACCGGCACGGTCCACCAGTTCAATCTGGCCGCGTTCGAGGACCGGCTCGGCCTGGACCTGGACGATCAGCAGTGGGCCGCGTGGGCCGGCAAGCCGGCGATCATCGCGACCTCGGTCATCCCCCGACCTCGCTACCTGAGTTGGCAGGCCGCGACGGTCGACGACATCGCCGACCACCCCGAGGTGTACGCGGGCAAGGCGGTCACCGTGCGCGGCGAGGTCGGCGAGGCGTTGGGCTCGCGCAGCTTCGCGCTCGAGGAAGACGATCTCCTCTTCGAGGACGCGGTGCTCGTCCTCACCACCGGGCAGATGACGGGCCGCGACGGCCGCCCACTCGCCCCCGACGCCCTCGTCGATCGCCCGGTCTGGGTGACGGGGACCGTCCGGCTCTTCAACCGGGTCGAGGTCGAACGGGACCTGGGCATCGACCTGGACGACGAGCTGTTCGCCGAGTGGGAGGGCCGGCCCGCGATCGTCGCGCGCTCGATCCGCCCGGGCTCGGACGATTGAGCGGGCATCACCCGACCCGCCGCACACGCTCGGGGGTCGGCGACCCCCGCAGTCGCGGCCGCCGCACCCCCCAGGACCGTGGCCTTCGCACGTCGACGATCATCGGAGGATGGCATGCAGCTCGCGCGCGATTCGGAAGCCGCTCGCGTCGACCTCCGGGCGGCGACGCCCGACCTGTGGCCTCGCCGTGCGACCATCGTCCTCTCGCTGATCGGCGTGGCGAGCATGGCGGCCACGTCGCTCCTCCAGACCGGCGTGGTGCGCCATCTCCCCGATCTCCCGCTGCCGGGCTTTGATTCGGACAAGGTGAACCTCTCCACGACCGCGTACCCGTTCGGCATCTCGGATGGCACGGTCGGGCTGCTGTCCTTCGCCGCCAACCTGCCGTTGGCCGCCTTCGGCGGGCCGGACCGCGCCCGCGTACGCCCCTGGGTGGTGATGCTGGCGGCCCCGAAGGCGCTGGCCGACGGCGTCGTGTCGGGCTGGTACTTCTACCAGATGCCAACCAAGGAGAAGGCCTGGTGCGCCTACTGCATCGTGGCGCAGCTCGCGAGTCTCGGGATCCTGGCCGCCACCCTGCCGGAGGCCCGACGGGCGTTGGCCGAGCTGCGCCGGGTATGACCACCGATAGCCGAACGCGCACGGCATTCGCGGGCGGCGATCGGCCGAGGGCGCGCTGGTGACGGAGCACGAGCGGTTCGTCGCGTACCCGCCGATCGAGCGACACGGCGTCATCGGCGACCGCCGCACGGCGGCGCTGGTGGCGGCCGACGGCACGCTCGACTGGCTGTGCATGGCCGACTACGACGGCGCGGCCCTCTTCGGCGCGCTCCTGGACGAGACACGGGGCGGGTTCTGGCGCGCGGGGCCAGTCGCCGCGACGCTCGGCCGGCAGCGCTACCTGGACGACAGCGCCACGCTCGTCACGCACTGGGCCGACGACAAGGGCGAGCTCGAGCTGACCGACGCGATGGCCTGGCCGGGCGGGGAGCGCGGGCCGGGTCGGGAGGATCAGCGGGTCGTCCTGCGGCGCGTACGCTGCACGCGGGGCGGCGTCCGCTGCGCGATCGTCGTCCGCCCCCGCGACGACTTCGGCGCTCCCGGGCCGCTCACGCCGACGCGGGACGGGTTCCGCGTTGCCGTCGGCCGCCAGCTGGTCGAGATCTGGTCGGACCGCGCCGGCACGCTGGACGAGGACGGCTTTCGGTCCACGTTCCGCCTCGGCGAGGGGGAGGCGGCCTGGGTCGTGCTGACGCTCGGCGAGGCACCCGCGCGCTGGACGCCGGCCCGCGCCGAGCGCGTTCTCGCCGAGAGCACTCGGTACTGGCACGATTGGGTCGGCAACCTCGCCTACACCGGCCCGCGCCGGGATCGGGTCCGGCGCTCGGCGCTGGCGGTGCACCTGCTCAGCCACGCGCCGACCGGGTCGCTCGTCGCGGCGCCGACCACGTCGCTGCCGGAGCGGATCGGCGGGGACCGCAACTACGACTACCGCTTCGCCTGGATCCGCGACGCCTCGCTGTCGCTGGCGAGCCTGTCGCTGGTCGGCGACACCGAGGCGGCCCGCGCCTACATGGACTGGCTGGTCGGGCTGGGGTCGGCGACCGAGGCGCCGCTCCAGGTCGTGTACCGCATCGACGGGGGCACCGACCTGGCCCAGCACGAGCGGACCGACCTGTCCGGCTACCGCGGGTCGCTACCGGTCAGGTCGGGGAACCACGCGTATACGCAGCGCCAGCTCGATGCCTTCGGCTATCTGGCCGACTGCGCTTACATCTACCACCGCCAGGGCGGCCGCTGGCGACCCGAGTACTGGGAGCTGGTGCGCCGGATCGCCGACTACGCCGCCGCGCACTGGCGCGAGCCCGACAGCGGCATCTGGGAGCTCGGCACCGAGCAGCACTACGTCAGCAGCAAGGTGATGAGCTGGGTCACGCTCGAGCGGGCGACCAAGCTGGCCGAGAGCCTGGGCCACACCGAGGACACCGACCGCTGGCAGTCCACCGTGGCGGCGATCCACGCCGAGGTGATGGACCGGGGCTGGAGCGAGCGACTGGGCGCCTTCCGCCAGCGCTACGAGGCCGACAGCCTGGACGCCTCGGCATTGCTCATCCCCGTCATGGGTTTCCTGCCGGCCGACCACCCGCGAGTGACCGCCACGGTGGCACGCATCGTCGACGAGCTGACGATCAACGGGTTCGTCCATCGCTTCGACCCCCGGCACACGCCGGGCGGCCAGGACCTGCCGCTCGCCGAGTTCGAGGGCGCCTTCCTCCCCTGCACGTTCTGGCTGGCGACAGCCCACGCCAAGGCCGGGCGGCCGGACCTGGCGGAGGAGATCCTCGGCCGGGCCGAGGCCATCGCCGGCGAGCTCGGCCTGTTCGCGGAGGAGGTGGACCCGCGGACGCGCACGTTCCTCGGCAACATGCCGCTGCTGTTCTCGCAGGTCGAGTACGTCCGGGCGGTGCTCGAGACGGCCAAGGCGAAGCCGCTGGACAAGGCCCGGCTGATGGTCGGCCAGGTCGAGCAACGGCTCGGGAAGCTCCTCTCCTCGGATCGATCGTCGGAGCCTTAGGTCCTGAGGTCGCTCGTCGTGAGCGGCCCGGGCCCGTCGCCAGAGTCCGCTCCACCTGGAGGTCAGATGGATGGCGACGCGCCACGTCAGCAGCGCCATGCCGAGAAGCACCCCTACGGGCCATATGCGCTCATCAGCGCGACCTACCTGGCCGGCTACGGCGGCTTCGTCGCCCTCGCCCCGCGGCGGGGTACACCGCTACGCCGTGCGATCCGGCCGCTCGAGCTGGCGATGCTCGGGCTGGCCACGCTCCGATTGTCCCGACTCGCGGCGTGGGACAAGGTGACCTCGTTCCTGCGCCTGCCGGTGGTGAAGCACGGGCCCGAGGACGCCGTGGCCGGTCAGGAGCAGCAACCGCGAGGCCAAGGATGGCCGCGGGCGCTCGGCGAGCTGGTCACCAGCACGACCTGCATCGGGACCTGGATCGCGGCGGCGCTCGCCTACGGGCTCTATCTCGCGCCGGACGCCACCCGCCCGTTCCTCACCATCATGGCGGCCGCCGGCCCGGGGCAACAGGCCGACGCGGCGCTCGCGCTGCTGTACGCCACGCGCGACCGCGAGCGTGCGGGACGAGGACAGGCCGAAGGCTGACGTCCGCCCGGCAAACCGGAACCGGCCGGCTTTCCTGACACCCCTACGTGGTGTGATCGCCGAGCCGCTTGTCCTCCTTCCGGCGCTCCTCGTCGAGCTCCCTCGGCCCGAGCTGTTCGTTGATGACCGCGTTGAGTTCGGCCCCGGCCAGCAGCACGAAGGCGGTCAGGTAGAACCAGACCAGCAGGACGGCCACGCCCGCCAGGGTGCCGTACGTGGCGCTGTAGCTGCCGAACCGCGCGACGTAGAGCGCGAACAGGTACGTCGCCACCAGCCAGCCGACGGTGAACAGCAGCGCTCCGGGCACGACCCAGCGGAGGCGCAGGCGGACGTTCGGCGCCACCCAATACAGCAGCCCCGACCCGGCCAGCAGCAGGACGACGACGCCCAGCCAGCGCGCCGCCTCAGCCGCAAGCCGGAATGCGCCGCCGAGGCCGACGGCCGCGGCGATGGCCTGGCCGAACACCTCGCCGGCCACGAACACGGCGAATGCCACCACCAGGACGGTGCCGGTCACGAGCGTCGTCACGAGCGCGAGCAGGTATCGTTTCCAGGCGGGGCGGGTCTCGCGGACGTCGTAGGCGCGGTTGGTCGCCTTGATCGTGGCGTTCGCCCCGCTGGTGGCGACCCAGATGGCCGCCAGGAGCCCGAGCGAGAGCGTACCGGGATCCTGGTTGGCTACGACGTCCTCGATCTGGGGGCGGATCAGCCGCGTCGCCTCCGGCGGCATGCGGTCGCCGAGCAGGTCGACGAGGCGCTGCGTCGGATCCCCCACGTCGAAGGCGACGGCGACGAATCCGCCGAGGGCGGCCAGGAAGATGAAGAACGGGAACAGCGACAGGAAGAACCAGTACGCCAGCTCGGCGGCCATGCCGAACACGTCGTCGCGCACGACCTGGTGCGCCCACTGCCTGCCGACCGTGCCGACGCCGACCCGGTCAACCTGGGTCCCGGGCTGGTCGACTCCCGCGATCCGCGACGCGCGCCAGTGGCGCGGCGGCGACCCGCGGTCAACACGCGACCGCTCGCTACTCGCGGAGCTCACCGGTCTCCGGCCTGACCTTTAGTTCGCGGCGCGTGGCGGCGGCCCCGCCGAGCGCGGCTGCCCCGAGCGCGAGGAGTAGCCCGCCGAGGATACTCCAGGCAATCCGTTGCGCGGCGGTCCCCAGGGCCGAGACGCTCGGCGGCGGGGGGCGTTGGCGACGCGGGACGGATCCAGCCCCACGGCGCCGGCGTACTCGCCGACGATCCCGAGCAGCGAGCCGACGCCTGATGCCGCGAGCCACAGCGGGAGCGGCAGGCCGACCATGAACACGAGGACCCCGTTCAGGGCGCCCCAGCCGCGGCTGAAGACGGCCGCCGTCCCGCCGGCGACGACCCCGCCGAGGAAGAAGGCCAGGACGGCGGCGAGGCCCGCCCACAGGGCGGCGTGCCTGGCCGCCGGCCCGGGCAGCGGGCCGGAGCCGGCCTCCGATCCCGGTGACCACGCGGTCAGCCCGAGCGCGGCCCCGAGCAGGGTCAGCAACAGCATCGACGTTAGCGTGACGAAGAGGCCGGCCCAGACGGCAGCCCAGCGCACGCGGTCGCGCGCGACGTTGAAGGTCGGCGGGACGGCTGTTCGGGCTGTGCCCTTCCCGGCTGGCATGGTCGGCACGATGGGGCCGGCGACCGGCGCGGCGGGTGCGGCGACGTGCTCGACTCCCGCGACCCGGATGCGGTCATCGCCGTCCACGACCAGGTCCGCGACCGGTTCCCCGCGAATGTCAGCTCGATCTCGCGACATCAGGCTTGCTGCTCCCACTCAGCCCTTGACGGCGCCGGCGGTCAGGCCGGCCACGTAGTACTCGACGAAGAACGAGTAGATCAGCGCGACCGGCACCGACCCGAGTAGCGCGCCGGCCATCAGCGAGCCCCAGAAGAACACGTCGCCGCGGATCAGCTCGTTCACCACCCCGACCGGGAGCGTCTTCATCGGCGTCGTCGTGATGAACACGAGTGCGTAGATGAACTCGTTCCAGGACAGCGTGAAGGCGAAGATGCCGGCCGACAGGATGCCGGGCATCGCCAGCGGCAGCACGATCTCGACCAGCGCCCGCAGCCGGCTCGACCCGTCGATCATCGCGCTCTCTTCGAGCTC
>JALYGH010000170.1 GCA_030777205.1 Chloroflexota bacterium | reverse complement strand
GAGCGGCAGGGCGCGCGCATCGCCCACCTCGAGGATCGGCGGGGCGATCATGCCGACACCCCCGCGCCGGTCGGTTTGACGACGTTGACCTTGCACCGACCGCACTGCCACCAGCCGCCGTGTTCCGGGCGGTACACCCGCTCGCGCCCCCGGCACGAGCGACACCGCCACTCGTCGTCACGGTCCGGGCAGGAGGGACATGGGAGTTCGTCGGAGCCGAGCAGGCGGGGGCAGGCGGGGCACGACGGCGCGGCGCCGTTGGGGGTTTCCGCGTCGGTTTTCGCGTACGTTTCCGCGTGCGCGGCGACTGAGGCCGCACCAGGAGGGCGAGCCTGGGTTTCCGCGTTTTCGCGTTTCCGCGTAGGGGTATCATCGTCGTCGCTCAGGACAGCTCGCCACTCTTCGGCGGGACGGCCGCCCCTGCCGCCATCCGAGGGGCGCACGCGCTTCTCCGCACGCCCCCCGCCCTTGAGTTCCACGAGCGCGGCGGTAATCTCCTCGCTCGACGGGTTGCGGCCGAGGTGGTCGCGGATCGCGGTCCGCCCGACCCACCCGTCATCGATGGCACGACGGCTCACGAGGAACCGCTCGATCCGATCCATCAACCCCGCGACGCCAGTCGCCGGGATTGCGCCGAACGCCGGTACCACCACCCGGGCGTTAGCGCGATAGTACTCGACGATCTCGATGGCGTCGGCCATCGTCTCATCGGCAACGGGCCGGCTCGTGGGGTTGTCCGGATGCCGCATGCAGTGCAGGATGAGCGCGATCCGGGCGAGTTGGAGCGGCAGCTTCGAGACGATGCCGACCGCGACCCCCGTGGCGGCGGATCCGATCGTCGAGGCGCCGTTGTCATCGTACCAGCGCACGTACCGAGCGCGCGCGCGCTCGCTGAGCCTCACCGGCCGATCGGCCGTGCTCTGCCGAAGCTGCCTGAACAGCTCGACAAGCTCCGCGCGGAGCGACTCAGGAACGGTGTCCTCGGTCCAGCGCGGGAACCCGCACGGGGACGTCTCCCACAGGATGCGCTCGACAAACCCGTCACGGCGCCCGCCCCCATCGGCGAGATCCTTCAACAGGTCCGGCTGGACGCCGCCGACCACACCGATGCAGGGGCGGGGCACGAAGACCGTCTCCTGGCCCTTCCTGTCGATCTTGAGCGGGGAGCCGGCCCACTGGCTCAGGAACGCCTGCCGGTCGCCGCCCTTGCCGCCGCGGTAGGCGTTCATGCCGTGCACCCAGGACGTCAGCTCATCGAAGACGAGGGCCACCCCGCGGTTGTCGCGGAGCATGACCGCGAGCGCCTCGGTGGTGGCGTTGGTGGTGTAGAGGTGGGCCATCGTCGGCCTGACCGGCTTCGGCACGTCGCGCTGCTCCGCCTTCGGGAGCGCCTCCCAGGCCTCGAGGTCGCGCTCGAACGCCGCGAGGGCTGCCGCGTACCGCTCGTGCGCCTCGGCTTGGAGCACGTCCAGCGGGTAGCGGGCGAGGTCGATGGCGGGGGACTTGACCGAACCCGGCGGGCCGACGACGCCGCCGTACAGCGTCGCCCGTTGCGAGAATCCGGGCTTGAGCTCGATCCTGTGCTCGTTGCCCAGCGTCGCCCCGGCGAACACCAGGAGCGGCAACGCTAGGAACCCGGTCGGCGCGCCGGTCGCGCGCCCGCCGGCCTCGACATACCGACGCGGCACGTCCGGTAGGGATTCCGTGGGGAACGGCTTACGCGAAAACGCGGAAACGCGAGAACCTTCCTCTTCGTCGGCCGCCCCCTCCTGGTCGGCACTCTCACCGCCACCTTCGTCGTCGTCGCCGGCCGACGCGGAAACTGACGCGGAAACCGACGCGAAAACCTCGTCACCAAGGTCGATGAAGCTGGCGCTCGGTGCCCATGGGCCGATGTCGAGCCACTCGGCCGCCCGCTCGGCGACGTCGCGCCCGAGCAGCTCGACGAACCTGGGCCAGCCGGTGACCTTCTTGGTCGGCTCCCGCCCCTGCCGCCGCGCCTCGTCGGCTTCCCGGAGCCGCTTCGCGGTCGTGCGGGCGTTCTCCCCGCGCGCCCACGCCTCTTCGTCGCCGGCCGCCCGTGCCACCGCGACGATGAAGTCCCGGGCGCCTTCCTCGCTCCACCCGCTCCGCAGCAGGACGCCGGCCAGCGCCAGCGATAGCTCGTGGCGGATGCCGCTCTCATCCGGCCCGGGCCGGGCCGGCCAGCGGTGGGCGATCAGCGTGGCACCGGCCAGGTGGGCGACGGCGCGGCGGAGCGACGGGCCGTCGATGATGGTCGGTTCGTCATCCTCGTCCCAGCGGACCCGCTCGCCGCTCGGGTGCGTGGACGTGGGGAACACCGTCTGCCCACCGGTCGACCGCAGCTCGACGAGCGTGATGCCGTTGCGCCCGACGTCCTTGAACCGCTCGACCGAATCGGGGCAGGGATCGGCCCGATACAGCCAGTGCGAGTTCGGCTTGCCGGCCCGGCCGAAGCGCGAGCCCGTCGCGGGCAGGAACGATGGTGCAAGCGCGAGTGCCTCGGCCGCGTCGATGTCGACGTCAACGCGCCCGCCGCTCGGCGCCCCCATCAGGATGCCGATGTTCTTCGGGACGCCGTTGAACCGTTCGGCGAGATCCTCGGCCGTTAGCCGCTCGTTCTGCCACCCCTCGCGGCCGGGGTTCTTACTGCGGTACGGGACGTCGATTGGCGTAAAGCCACGGGCCAAGAGACGCAGCGCCTCGGCGAGCTGCTCGCTGGCATCCACGGGCGCGGTAAACTCAGCCTGGGGATTGCGAGACGCATGCATCGTCCCGGACCTCCCCGCCGCCGACCGCCTCCGTCTGGTCCACGGGGGCGCTGCCACTTTCGGCATGCTTCGCCTTGATCGCGGCCAACTCGGACGCTAGTAGTCGGTAGACCGCTCCTAGTTCCGTATGGCCGTCGCCGGGCACGGTAGTTGGGTCAGGCAGCATCGGGGGCCCCCCGACGTGCCCGGCGCGATCGGGCCGACTTCAGTGCCAGGCGGGCGAAGTGGGCCTTCCTGGCGTACATGGCTCGGCGTTGGCGCTCATCTGCGGGGAGCACGCCATCTGGGTCGACCTGGTGCTCGAACCGCTTGAGGAACGCTGCGCGGCCGTTCGCGGTCGTCTCGCGCGGGTCGTGGGTCGCATGGAGGCGAAAGGCTCCGATGCGACCGCGCAGAGCCATCTCTGCGCTGGAGTAGGGCGAGTCCGATAAAGACACAATCGGCTCCACCCACCCGGAGGGCTCTACGCGCTGCGGGTGGACGAACGCCGATCGTCGGAAGGGCGCCGCTCTAGCCGGTTGTCGGTGGGCGCCGCTCTAGCTGTTTCTTTGTTAGCCCTAGTGTGCCATAGCGCTCGCGCCATCGCAAGGTGCGCGCCGCCATGTCGGGGATCTTGGGCACGGTATTTACGAACCCACAGAGCGGGCAGAGGACGGTCGCAGGGAGTGTGACAGGAAGTCTCGGCATCCGATCGAGCCGGACATCATCGAGGTCAGCCTTCGGCGCCCGCACGTGGCGCGCTGAAGGCCAGAAGTGTTCCCACGATTCGCCCTGCATGCGCGCCCGTTGCCAGAGCGCTGTCGCTCGGTTAGATAGGCGGTACAGTTGACGGTCAGAATCGAAGATGAATCCGGCATGGAGGTTCGCCTGGTCACCCTGATCGGATACGTTGTGTACCAGATGAGCCCTGCAGCGCGGTCGCCCGCATCGAGCTTGGACGTGCCAATCCGTCGGCTCCCCGGTGCGACGATCGTTTACCCATCCCCGCGGCTCGTCGTCCCAGTGCGCGGTCACTGTCACTGTCGTTCCCCTTGCCCAACCGCCAGGCGCCCGTACTCGTCAGCCGGGCCAAGTGTCAGTCGGTATGCACGGTCTTTCTTGGTTTGCGTGGCAGTCCTCAACCCATCATCCGCTGTCAACATGCCGTCCCCGGCACATTCGATTCGCTCTTCCGAGTCAGCCAATCTCAATGCCCGATCCACCGCAGGTACCGCTCCGCGGAGCGCTCGATTGCGTCCGAACCTTCGACGGTGACCACCCGCCCGTTCCACCCGCCGTAGATCCTCTCAAAGCTGTACGGGCGCAGCGTGTCGCGGATACGCTGGATTGCCGAGGCGGGCAGCGGAATCAGGTTGGGATAGCTGTACATAAAACTGACATAGCGCCGGTCCATCACCACAGTCGCGGTGTCCCCACTCAGTAGGATTCCCTTCCCGCCGGCTCCTGCTGACCAGTGGAGTACCGCGGCGCCGTCGAAGTGACCTCCAGGGTTCAGGAGGGTGATCCCCGGGAGGATCTCGCGGCTGACCCCCTCCCAGAGCTCAAGAGACGGACCGGAGTGTTGGACCCACTGACGATCGTTGGCATGGACGTAGACCGAACAGTTGCCGAACGCCGCGCTCCACGCCATGTTGCTGGCGTAGAAGTGGGGATGGGAGATCGCGATCGCCGCCAACCCGCCCAGCTTCCTTACCTCCTCCACAGAGTCATCGTCGACGAGGCTGATGCAGTCCCACATGACGTTGCCGTCCGGCGTCTGCACGATCAACGCCCTCTGGCCGATCGCGAACGACGGCTCCGTGCCGATGCTGAATAGCCCGGGTTCCTCCTCCCGCACGCTGTTGCGGCGACCCTCAACGATCAACTGCTCCATCGTCGTCCACTGCTGCCCCTGCCAGCCCACATACTGGCGCTCGTCCTCGCAGATGGGGCAATGCTCCGGTGGGCGCTCGCTCGGTGCGTACTGCACCCCGCAGGTTCTGCAGATAAAGGCTGGCATGGCAATACCCCTCTTGACCCGGCCGGTGTTCGCATTCTAGCCGGCTGCGGCGACCCACCAACGAGGAGCAGCAGGCGTACTGCACAGCATTCGTACGCTCAACCGCGAGTGAGTCCAGTACCCGAGCCCGGTCGTCCAGCTCTGGGAGGGCACGACCCGCGAGATCCTACCGGGGATCACGCTGATCAACACCGGCGGCCACTTCGAGGGCTCGCAGGCGCTCCACTGGGCCGGCGGCCAGGGCGGGCGCGGGGCGCTGCTGACCGGTGACACGGTCACGGTCGTGATGGACCGCCGCTACGTGAGCTTCATGTACTCGTACCCGAACCTGATCCCGCTCGGCGAACGGGCGATCAACCGGATCGTCGAGAGCCTACGCCCCTTCAAGTACGAGCGGATCTACGGCGGCTGGAACAATCGAGTGGTCGCCGTCGAGGGCGCGGACGCTGTCGAGCGCTCGGCAGAGCGTTACCTACGCTTCATCCGGCAGACGTGAGCGACGCCACGTCGGCAAGCCGTGGCCGGGAGGAACGGGCCGCGGGCGGCTTGTTGCCTGCAGAGCATTGATCGTCCCAGCATTTTGTAACGATTCTGTATGGTTCGGACGCCATTCCTTAACGCGTCGTCTGCACGGATCTTGCTACGCTGCGGGCAGCGCGTCCGCGCGATGCATCGGCCCCGGTTGATGCTGCGCGGCGTCAGCGATGCACCAGGGGACATACGACGACGATGACCGTGACAGGGACCGTGACAAGACGCCACTTCTTGCGCCTCGCAGCGGCGGCCGGTGCCGCGCTGGCGCTGCCCCTCGTACCCGAGGAGGCCCGGGCCGCCGGCTTGGCCGGCGGAGACGTCGCCGCCACTCGCGTACGTCCGGACGCCGTCCGGCGGCCCGCCGGCGACCCCTCATTCGCGCCGTGGTGGGTCAGGACCCACCTGGCTACCAACCTCTGGCCGAGCCCGGACGAGACGCACGAGGCGCTCGAGCGCGTCGAGCCCGGCCGCTTGTTCCGAGTCGAGGAGCCCCAGGACGGCTACCGCCTGCGCGTGTGGGACGCGCGCGAGAACCGCCAGGTCTTCATCGGCGCCGAGGCCGTCGGGCCGGTCGACGCGCCGTTCTGGGCCGAGTTCTCGGACGACGGTCGCTGGATCGACGTGAACCTGACGACCCCCCAGCACCTGATCGCGATGCAGGGCGACGTGGGAGTGTTCGAGGACTTGGTGACGGCCGGCATTCAGCAGCGGACGAGGCCGGGCTTCTACCGGATCATGCGCCGCGTCTACAACGAGACGATGGACAGCCGCACGGTGCCGGACGCAACGCGCTCGTACCTGTTGAAGAACGTGCTGTACACGCAGTACTTCCACGGCGATGGATCGGCGATCCACTACAACTGGTGGGCGAGCTCGTGGGGCTACCCCGGGTCGCAGGGGTGCCTCGGTATGCGGCTGAACGGGGCGAAGTTCATGTGGGAGTGGGCGAACATCGGCACGCCGCTCACGATCCATTATTAGGACAGCCCCGCGCCGGATCGGACGTGAACCAGGTGGTACCGGCGCGGTCCTCGGGGCTCATCTCGCGGAGTCTCTGGCCATGAGCGGGCCCGGGCGCTCACCAGGCAGGCGTGGGGCGGCAGTCGGCGTGGATATGTCATGCTGAGGAGGGCGCGACCCAAGAGGACAGGCCGCGCGTACCTGGAGCAGCGATGACGACACCGACGCAGCAGAATGGACCGGGCGCGGCATCCGTGCAGGCGCCGGCCGCCGAGCAGAGGATTGACCAGGCCGGGGCCGCCGAGGCGGGCGAGCGCCGCGTGGCCGAGATCCGCCGCGAGACGAAGGAGACCCAGATCGTCGCGCGACTCGACGTGGACGGGACGGGTAAGGCGGAGATCGCGACGGGGATCGGCTTCCTCGACCACATGCTCGACAGCCTGGCCCGCCACGCCCGCTTCGACCTGGCCATCCAGGCGATGGGGGACCTGCACATCGACGCGCACCACACGGCCGAGGACGTCGCGATCGTGCTCGGGCAGGCACTGGATCGGGCGCTCGGCGCCAAGAAGGGGCTGCGGCGCTTCGCGGATGCGACGGTGCCGCTGGACGAGGCACTGGTGCAGGTGGTGGTGGACCTGAGCGGGCGGGGGTTCGCGGCGGTCGACGTGCCGTTCCGAGGGGAGATGGTCGGGCAGCTTCCGACCGAGATGGTCCCGCACTTCTTGCGCTCGTTCGCGATCGAGGGGCGGCTGACGCTGCACGCGCGGCTGCTGGCGGGGGAGAACGACCACCACCGGGCGGAGGCGACGTTCAAGGCGCTGGCGCGCTGCCTGGAACTCGCCACCCGCCGCGACCCGCGCATCGCCGACCTGGTGCCGTCGACGAAGGGTGCGCTGTAGAGAGGAGTCGGGCGGCGTCTCGGTGGCGATGATGCAGGAGCGGCTTCGGGGGCGGGGTACCAAGGCGCTATGGCTGCAGTTCGTGCTGGCGAGCGCGTATGGCGTCCCGCTCGCCTATCTGGGCACGCTGACGGGCGGGGACGCCTG
>JALYGH010000169.1 GCA_030777205.1 Chloroflexota bacterium | reverse complement strand
GCGCAGCGGTCGGCCCGCTCCCGGCGGCCGTCGTGGCCGGCGCGCCCACCTGGGCCAGCGAGAAGCCCGGCTGGGCGCGCTCGGCGCCCGGAATCGTGATGACCGAGCCGACCTTCAAGTTATCCGGGTCGTCGATCGCATTGAAGTCGACCAGCGGGCCGAGATCGACCTTGTAGAAGGCCGCGATGTCCGAAAGGCTCTCGCCGGGCTGGATCTCGTGCTCCACGCCGTTGACCGGCAGGACCTTGAGCTCCATCCCCGGCCGGATGAGGGCGGCGTCGCTGAGGCTGTTGGCGGTGAGGATCGTCCAGACGCTCACCCCGAACTGAGTGGCGAGCTGGGCGACGCTATCGCCTTCCTGGACCTCGTAAGTCAGGCCGCTCGGCTTCGTCGCGACGGCGGGGTCGAGATCCTCCTGGATGGCCAGCTTCTCGGTCCTGGCCTGTCGACGCGGCCCCCCACTGAGGGCCCGCTCGGCGGTCTCCATGCCGGGGACGACGATCCGCTCGTACGGCACGACCACGTCCGACTGGACGGGCAGGGCATTCACCTGGGCGATGTCCGCGGTCTCAACGCCGAAGCGCTCGGCGACCTGCGCCAGCGTCTCGTTCGGCTCGACATCGGCCACGACACCCTCGATCGGCGGGATCAGGATCTCCTGCCCCGGCGAGATCAAGTTCGGGTCATCGAGATTGTTCGAGGCCAGGATCGTGCTGATGCTGATCGAGTACTCGTCGGCGATCGAGCGGAGGGTGTCGCCCTCGACGATCTTGTAGACGCGTGGCTTGAGCGGCTCGCCGGCCGGGGCGGCGGTCGCGTGGACCTGGCCCGCGTCGCTCGTCGATTGCTCGACGAACGCCAGCGACGTCGTGTACTCGTCAGTCGCCTCGCTCACCACGTCGGCTACCGGCGGCCCCGGATCCGTGGTCTGTTCGAACGTCCCGCGCGGCGCGTTCCACACGGTGACCGCGGCGGCGAGGCCGACGGCCGTCACCAGGCCGTGAAATCCGGCGCGGGGCAGGCCGCGCTGAAAGATGGACCGCGGGGTCGGATCAATGCGTCGGGCTCGAGATAGACGCCGTCGTCGCGCCATCGGTGACATGCGCGATCCGGTCTTTCCAATCATCGTCCGCGTCGCTCCTCGCTTCTTCCGCTCCGTGACGCGAACGTCGCGTCACGCCGCGGTGATCGAGAGGTCGTCAACGCCGCCACAGCGCCATGACCTCGCTCGCGGCGCCATTGCCGCTGCCGGGCGGGTAGCCCGACTACCTTCGCGGTGCTCGGCGTACCTGCCGATGCCCTGCCGCCCAGGACGGTTCGTCCGCCCGATCGACTCAGCATCGTCAGAAACGCCATCTCACCGCTGAGCATTAGGCCGCGACAGCGCGGCCGGTCGTCGCGGCCACACGGCTGTCAAATGCCGACATCCGACATTTGCCCCGGACCGACCGCTCCGGCTCGGCCCATTCTACTTGCTCACCCTCCTTCGGTCAACACCTTGACGACCTTGTAACGCTCGCCCGCTTGACAGACGCACGTAATTTACGGTTTGATCGCGGGCTGCTCGGTTCGCTCAGGATACTGTCCAGCGGGTAGCGGGGGCGTGACCGTACGACAATCGCAACGTCAGGGGGCCATCGCGGTGGCGGATGGAAACGGGTCGAGGCGGGCATCCGCGCTCCCGCGCTGGCTGGTGATCGCCGCCTGGGCCAGCGGGCCCGCGGCCCTCTACGCGCTCCTCGGCCTCGCCCACGCCCTCCTAGTCGAGCGCAGCCTGACCGTCGACGTCGGGTTCGGGCGGTCGCTGGCGTTCTGGGTGGTAAGCGCCTACCTGGCGCTCCTGCTCTGGGGGTTCCTGCCCCGCCAACCGTCTCCTCGCCTGGCACAACCGGGAGTCACCTATCCCGCGCTCGCGGTCGGTGTCCTCGGCCTGCTGGTCTGCGGCGGCTTCACGCTCGCGTGGCTCGGCGCCCACTGGAACCGGAGCATCGGGATGCCGGTACTTGGCGCGATGGTCGTGATGGTGGCGGCGGCGGTCGGCACGCTCTGGCTCGCCGACCGAGCGGGGGCGCCCCGGCCGTAGCTCGGGCCGAGCCCCGGACCGGCGGCGCCCTGGGCCGCTTCAGTGCGACATGATCTCGATCACGCCCTCGACGTTGAAGTCGGGCGACCGAGTGAAGTCGAGCACGCGCCTCTCGCGCTGGCGGATCGTCTCGACCGCGTTCGGCAGCTCCTCGGCCGTCTCGTCGGGGATGACGAGCGCGCCGTTGCGGTCGGCGTGGATCAGGTCGCCGGGGCGAATCGTGACCCCGGAGACCTTGACCGGCAGGCCGACCCTCGTGATCGCGAAGTTGCCGTGCGAGGCGACCGCGCCCGCGGCGAAGTAGTGGAAGCCGAGCGCCTCGACCTCGGCCAGGTCGCGCACGCCGCCGTCGGTCAACAACCCGATCGCGCCGAGCTTCTGGGCGCACGTCGCCATGACCTCGCCCATGCAGCACGAAATCCTCGGGTTCGGGCTCACGTCCTGGAACACGCACACCACCGGCTTCGGCGAGTCCTTGATCGCCCGCAGCCAGTCGAAGAATGCCAGCCGCCCGGCCACGTCGCCCGGCCGGTTGTCGCCGACCGCGGTCACCGCGTAGCCGACCATCGTCCCGAGCTGGGGGAACAGACAGCGGACGTCGTAGCCGGTGAACCCTTCGTTACGGTCGCGGACGTTGAACGTCTCGATCGCGTTCGAGATGGTCGGCGTGTCGATCGCCCGCAGCTTCTCCAGGAGCTCGGGCGAGAAGTCTCCGCGTGGCATCCGGACCTCCCTGGCACCCGCGGCCATTGACGGCCGCGCGGCGCCGAGATGATAGCCCGGCGCGTGGCTCCCCCGACCCCGGTGCTGGAACGCCCTCCTGCCGCCAATGCCGCATGCTTCCTCGAGTCCATGCGGCATGACCCAGGTCCTCAGCGAACACGCCAGGACTTCCCCCCGGCTACCGAGTCGCAGTACCAGCTCGCGCAGTCGTCCGGTCGGTCAGGCCGTGTGGTCGATCCACGACGCCTCCCCGGCCCGCCCCTCAGACCCGCTCCACGAGCAGCCGCGGCGGCCCGCCGACGACGTACCGGCCGGGGTCGCTCGGCCCGACGTCCGAACCGGCCGGCGGCAGCTCCAGACGGTAGGCGTCACCTTCCGGCGAGACGAGCGTCTCCTGGCCCTGCTGGTCGACCAGGAGCGCCTGGCTGGCGCGGGCGGTCAGCCTCGCCGTAGCCGGGCTCGGGCCGTTGGCCCAGGCCACCGTCACCTGGCCGTCGTCGCGCTCGAGGCGAATGAGCGTGCTGGCCGGGCCGCGCTCGACATCGCCGGGTCGGCACCCTCGCAGGTGGCGCGAGGCGACGCGATACGCGGCATAGGCCGGGCGGGGCGACGTGTCAGCTCGGATGAGCCCGAGCGGCTCGTGGTCGGCCGCGACCTGGCCGTCTATGAACGGGTAGATCCCGATCCGTTCGACGTCCGCCGCCAGGCCCCAGGCGAACGCCTGGACGACGAAGCTCGCCTGTTCGTCGAGCCTCACCCGAAAGTCGGTGCGCGGCATCGGGCGGGCCGGGTCATCGAATGGAGTCACGTTCGTCTCGTTCACCCAGACCGGGCGGGCCAGTCCGCGCGCGGCCAGGATCTCACGGAAGCGGGTCGGCGCTCGGTACAGCCCCTCCGGCTCGTTGTAGAGGTGCAGCGTCGCCGCGTCGAAGTACCAGTTGTTGGCCCGCGCCTCCGGATCGCGCGCGAAGATCTCCAGCAGCCGCTCGAGGTACTGCGGGCGGTCATGGGCCCGGTCCCACCAGTAGGTCAGGCCCGGCAGCCCGACCCGCGCCGCCGGATTGACCCGCTTGATCGCCAGGTAGGCGACCTTCTGCAGCCGCGCGAACTGTTCCTCAGACCCATGCCAAGTGTGGGCCGGCGAGCTTGCCTCGAAGACGTCGGGCTCGTTCCAGATCGTCCAGTGGTCGATCCGCCCGCGATACCGCTCGGCCATCCGCCCGACGAACCCGGCCCAGGCGTTCTCGGCGTCGTCCGGCGATCGGTCGAGCCCGCCCGGCGGCGTCTGCGGCCGGCCGTCGCCGGCCCAGGCGGCCGTGCCGATCAGCACGCCGACGATCTGGCGCCCGCTCTCGAGCTCGTCCTCCAGGATGTCATCCCGGAAGTAGTGGGCGTTCCAGCGGCCCGGGCCGGCCCGCTCGACCTCGTTCCACTGAAAGACGAGGCGGCTCCAGGCGATGCCGATCTCGTCGGCCTGGGCGCGGGCGCGGTAGGCCTCTACGGCACCGAACCGCGTGTCCCACGTGCCGCCGAGCGACCGCCGCACGCGCGGTCGGGGAGTAGGATCGGTCGGCCGGGACACGGGGCCGATCGGCGGCATCGGCAGCCGGGGCACCTGGCATGCCTGGAGGGCCAGCCCCAGGCCGACGCCAGCAACTGCCCCGCCCAGGCGGAGGAGCGCGGCTCGACGGGCCACACGTGGAAACGTCACGCCGTCAATGCTGCGCCGGGCCATGGCGGAATGGTACCGGGGATCCGACGAACCTGGTGGCGACTCGCGAGCACCGATACCCGAGTCTCCCGTCCTCTGCGGGCCTCCCGCCCCGAGTCATGTGGCGTATAAGTGCGACTCTTCTGTCATCCTGAGCAAGACGTAGGCTTGCGAAGGATCTCGTCTCATAAGTGTCCGGGGGACGAGATCCTTCGCGAGCCTCCGCCTCGCGAAGGATGACAAGTCAGTTGCGCCCAGGGCCAGTACCCCACCGCTGGCACGGCGAGGCGAACCCCCGGCGCCGCCCCCAGGGTACAATGAGGGCCTCCGAGAGGCCATCCGACCGTCGCGGAAATGGCGCTACGACGTCTTGCGGGCCAGCTTCTGGAACGCCGGCGTCGTGGCCGGCGCATCGGCGCCGCGCGAGATCGCGAACGTGTACGTCACCTCGCCGACGTAGAGGTCGCCCCGCGAGTCCCCGCACAGCCTGTGCGGGGCGCAGAAGTTGCCCCGCGTGCCCGGCTTGCCCCCGCCGACCCGCGCCAGCGTCCGGCCGCTCTGGTCGAGTACCCGCACCGCGCCGAAGCGGTCCTCCCCGATCTCGCCGTGCATGCACGAGCGCTGGCCGGTCTTCCACCACAGCTCGGAGACGTAGATCCGACCGTCTACCGCCACGTAGATCTGCGTCGGCCGCTGCACCTCGGACCACTCCTCGAGGTACTCGCCGTCCGGACTGAACACCTGGATGCGATCGTTCTCACGGTCGGCCACCAGCACGCGGCCGTCGCCGTCGACCGCGATGCCGTGCGGCAGGTTGAACTGGCCGGGGCCCGTGCCCGGCTCGCCCCAGGAGCGGATCAGCTCGCCGTCGGCTCTGAACTGGTGGACGCGGGCGTTGCCGTAGCCATCCGAAACGTACAGGTTGCCGTTCGGGCCGACGGCCAGGTTGGTCGGGCGGTTGAAGGGCGGGCCACCGCGTGTGATCGTCGCCAGGTTGCTCCCGTCGTAGCCGGTGTCGGACGGCACGTTCGGCGTCCCGAGGGTGAGCAGCAGCCTCCCGTCCGGCGTGAACTTACGCACAGTATGGTTCCCATCGTCCGAGCAGTACACCGAGTCATCCGGGCCGATGGTGATGCCGTGCGTGCGCGGGGTGAACACCTCCTCGCCCCACGACGCAACGAACCGTCCGTCGGGCTCGTAGACGATCACCCGCGGGTCGCCGCGCGTGATCATGTAGAGCCGGTCGTTCGAGTCGACCGCCACGCCCGGCACGTCCGCGTGCCGGTACCCTGCCGGGAGCTGTTCCCAGCCCTCGACCACCTCGTATGCCAGCGCATCCATCGTCGCCATGCTGTCCTCCCTCCGCCGACACGGCGTCCGGCCCGTCCGTCGCCTCGCGGCGCGCCGTCGGACCTGGCTCCAGGCTCAGCCCGTCGAGACGTGCTCGATTGCCGCGCGAGACGGCCGGCCTATACTAGCGCGTGAGCGAGTGCGCCCGCCGGCGCCGGAAGCCGCGCCCTTGACCGTCGCTCTGGTGTTGAACTGGGCCACCCGCGGGTGGGGGCGGGTGCCGCCCGCGCCACATGAAGAAGTTTTGAGCCACGGCAGATGGGCGGTGCACATTGTGAGCGAGAGCGTTTGTTCTTGAGATCTCGGCTGCGATTCTCCTTTTAGTAACAAGTGGGGACGGTGCTATGCTTTCCCTACCTATCCACGATGAATGCAGGATCGATAACCATGCAGGAGATCGTCTCGACCATCACGAGCAGGGGTCAGGTCACCATCCCGGCCGCGGTGCGTCGGCATCTGGGTGTTGGACAGCACGACAAGATCGTCTTTGTGCTCGAGGACGACGGCGAGGTTAGACTTAGCGTGCCCCGCTACCCGACGATTGATTCTCTGCGCGGGATCGCCGGCTCGCTCCCCCGCCCGATGTCGTGGCAGGAGATCGAGGAGATCGCCCAGGACGAGCACGCTGAAGACGTGGCGTCATCCTTGTGAGCGAGCCGCACATCGACACTGACGTCATCGTGCGGCTGGTCACGGGCGACGACCCTGACAAGCAAGCGGCCGCCGCCCAGCTTTTCCAGGACGTCGAGGACGGCACGCTCACGGTTCGCGCCCCAGTGACGGTGATCGCCGACGCGGTGTTCGTCCTCTGCTCCACTCGCCTCTACAATGTGCCGCGTCAGAAGGCAGCAGCCGCACTCGCTCGGCTCGTCCGCATCCCCGGCTTCCGCATCGATCGTCGGCGCACCGTGCTCGCCGCACTCAACCTCTTCGGGGTGACCAGGCTGGATTTCGGCGACTGCATGCTCGTCGCCTCCATGCGCCAGGCCGGTGCCACCATCGTCTATTCCTACGACACGGACTTCGATCGCTTCCCCGAGATCGAGCGCAGAGAGCCGCCTCAGCACGAACGATAGGGCCGGGCCGTGGTGCGCCCGGTCTCGCAAACCTACGATCGACGAGACGCCTCACTGACCGTAGAGACGGTCGTCAAGGTGGGCAACCCCGGCCCGCGCCTCGGTCTGCCGCCGCCCTCGCTCGTACCGGCCTCCTCCGCTGGATCTCGCCTTCGGCGTCGGTGCTTGCTGCGTCACCCGGCTCCCGGTAGCCCCGGACGCCCGCCCTCCTGTCAATCCTGTTCTTCCCGCCCGCGCCGCCGGACACTTCGAGACGCCGTGACTGCCGCGCGAGACGGCCGGCCTATACTAGCGCGTGAGCGAGTCCGCGCGCCGGCACCGGACGCCGCGCACGTGGCCATCGCACCGGCGCGGGAGCAGCTCCTCGCCACCCGCGAGCAGGGACAGTATCACCGGGCTCGCAGGTCCCGAGGGCGGGCCCATGAGGGAGGATTCCTCTGTGACGTTCAAGGTCGTGTCGACCGGGTTTCCCGGCCGGCCGTCCAGTAGCACGTACGAGGACGAGGGACTCGCGCCGCTCGGCGTGACGGTGCAGCAGGCCAAGGCCACCACCGAGGACGAGTACATCGCCGAGGTCAGGGATGCCGACGCCATCATCAGCGGCCGCTTCAAGCTGAACGCCCGCGTGATTGACGCGCTGGAGAAGTGCAAGGTCATCTCGACCGGTGGCGTCGGCGTCGACTCGATCGACCTCGACGCGGCGACGGCGAAGGGCATCGTCGTGACCAACGTGCCGGACGTGTTCATCGAAGAGGTGGCCGTCCACGCCTTCATGCTCCTGCTCTGCTGCGCCAAGAAGACGATCCCGCTCGACCGCGCCGTCCGCGAGGGCCGCTGGCGCGAGTCGCGCACGTACATGTCGCCGATGCCGCGGGTGGTCGGCGACACCCTCGGGCTGGTCGCCTTCGGCAACATCCCGCGCCTGGTGGCGAAGAAGGCGAAAGGCTTCGACATGCGGGTCATCGCCTGGGACCCGTACCAGTCCGACGAGGTCTTCGCCGAGCACGGCGTCGAGCGCGTGACCAACCTGGTCGGGCTGTTCCGGCGCAGCGACTTCGTCTCGGCGCACCTGCCGCTCAACCCCGGCACGGAGGGACTGCTCAACTACGAGTGCTTCAGCGCGATGAAGTCCACCGGTTTCTTCATCAACACCGGGCGCGGGCCGACTCATAACGAGGCGGACCTGATCCGCGCCCTGCAGGAGAAGAAGCTCGCCGGGGCCGGCCTCGACGTGATGGAGGTCGAGCCCCTGCCGCCCGACAGCCCGCTCACCAGCATGGACAACGTCGTGCTGATGCCGCACAGCGCGTCGGTGTCGGACTGGTCGGACGTCGAGCGCCGCCGGCGGGTCGGCCAGGAGATCGCTGACCTGCTGCGGGGGACGATGCCCCGCAACGTCGTCAACAAGGACGTGCTGGCGAAGGTCACCCTCGCCCCACGCAGCTAACAAAGAAGGGATAGGGACGCATGAAAGGCGTAGACGCCGTCGCGAAGATCCTCCAGAAAGAGGGCGTGGAGTACCTCTTCTCCTATCCGAACCATCCCCTGATCGAGGCGGCCGCCAAGCTCGGCATTCGCCCGATCATCGCCCGCAGCGAGAAGACGCTCATCAACATCGCCGACGGCTACACACGAGCTCTGAACGGCGTGCGGCCGACGGTCGTCGTCGTCCAGGGCGGGCCGGGCATCGAGAACGCGTTCGGCGGGCTCGCCCAGGCCGCCTCCGATGGCGTGCCGCTCCTGACCATCCCCGGCGGCGCCGATTCGAGCCGCCTCGGCTCCGGAGAGTTCGACCCGCTGCCGGTCTACAGCCACATCATGAAGTGGGCCGGGCGCATCAACCGCCCGGATCGGATCTCCGAGCTGATGAATCGCGCCTTCTCCCAGCTCCGCAACGGCAAGCTCGGGCCGGTCCTGCTGGAGCTTCCGCGCGACACCGGCGGCGCCGACGTGGACGAGGCGGTCATCGACGCCTACACGCCGCCCCGGAAGTATCGCTCGGCCGGCGACCCCGGCGACGTGGCCGAAGCGGCCCGACTGCTGACGTCGGCCAGCCGCCCGGTGCTCCACGCCGGGCACGGCGTGCTCTGGGCCCAGGCCTGGGACGAGCTGCGCGAGCTGGCCGAGCTGGTCCAGGCGCCGGTGGTGACGACGATGGCCGGCAAGAGCGCCTTCCCGGAGGATCACCCGCTGGCGCTCGGCGCGGGCGGCCACTCGATGACGCAGACGTCGGCCGAGTTCCTCGTCAGGGCCGACCTGGTCTTCGGCATTGGCGCCAGCTTCGCCAAGGGCGCGTTCTCGTTCCCGATCCCGGCCGGGAAGAAGATTGTCCAGGTCGTCGCCGACGGCCGCGACCTGAACAAGGATTACCCGATCACCTACGCGGTCATCGGCGACGCGAAGCTCGTGCTGCGCCAGTTGATCGACGAGATCAAGCAGTCCGGCGCGGCGACCGGGCGCGACGGCGTCGCCGAGGAGGTCCGGGCCGCGAAGGACGCGTTCCTCGACGAGTGGCTGCCGCGCCTGACCGCCGACACGGCCCCGATCAGCCCGTACCGGGTGATCTGGGACCTGATGCACACGGTCGACCGCCGCCAGACGGTCGTCACCCACGACTCCGGCAACCCGCGCGATCAGACCCTGCCGTTCTTCGAGGTGGTGGCGCCGCGCGGCTACCTCGGCTGGGGCAAGTCGACCCAGCTCGGGACCGGCTACGGGATGGCGCTAGGCGCCAAGCTGGCCCACCCGGAGAAGCTCTGCATCAACATCATGGGCGACCTCGCGTTCGGGACGGCCGGGATGGAGATCGAGACGGCGTTCCGGGAGAAGCTCCCGATCATGACCGTGCTCCTGAACAACTCGGTCCTGGGCGGGTACAGCAACTACATGCCCACCGCAAGCGAGAAGTTCAACTCGAACAAGCTGACCGGCGACTACACCGCCGTCGCCAGGGGCCTCGGGGCATACGCTGAACGCGTCGAGCGGCCGGAGGACGTCAGGGCGGCCATCGAGCGGGGCGTGCAGGCGACGCAGGAGGGGCGGCCGGTCGTGCTCGAGATGATCACGCGGGAGGAGCCGGTCTTCCCGGACTCGAACCGGGTGCTCAAGGAGATCGCCGAGCGCGAGCTGACGCCCGCGTAAACCGACGCGGTCACCGGACTGGCCGTGGGTGGGGCCTCCGGGCCCCGCCCGTGACCTCCCGATCATCCCGGACCTCGGCAGCCATCCAGGTGAGGGCGTCGGACTCGTAGAGCGTCCGACCGATGCGCGGCTCGCGTTCGCGCGCCGCGCCGGCTTACTCGGGCTGGACGATGCCCCGCCGCCACTGCTCGAGCGACGGCCAGGCTTGGGGGTCTTCCAGTCCGAGACGCCACATCGCCACGCCGCCGACGTTATAGCGCTCGGCCAGTCGCAGGCGGGCCGTCGCGGCGGCGCTCTCCTCCAACCAGACCTCGTGCTCCTCGACCGTGCCGGGCGGCGGGGTCGGGCGCGGCGTGGGCGTCGGCGCGGGCGCGGGCGGCACAACCGGGCAAGGCGGCCGCTCGCGGACGGTGACCTCGTGCTGGGGCGGGGGCGGCAGCGTGCGCGGCGGCGGCCCCTCGCCAACCACGGCTCGATAGCGGAACGTGGCCGACTGCGTCTCGGGGTCCAGGACGATCGGCACCCCGTGGTACTCGGCGAGTGCGGCGGCCCGGACATAGCCGAGCGCCCGCGACCCGCCGGACGTGGTGTTCCAGTCGTGCCCGTAGAAGGCCAGCCCGAGCAAGATCTTCTCGGCGGGAATCTGGGACGTGGCGAACGCGAGCACGCGGTCCACCCAGTCGTAGGGCGCGACCGAGCCCGGGCCGCTGAAGGCGCCCCGATACTCGTACGCCATCAGCGTGATCAGGTCGGCATGCTGACCGAGCGCGGCGTAGTCGTAGGCGGCCGCCCAACCGGTCGTCGTCTCGCCCGCCTTGGCCGGGATGGCGAGGGTCAGCAGCTTGCCCCGCTCGTGCAGGGCCGCCCCGAGCCGAGCGACGAAGGCGGTGTACGCGGCGCGGTCGGCCGGCCGGACGCCTTCGAGGTCGAGGTCGAAGCCGTCGTAGCCCTCGGCCTCGACGTAGTCGGCGATCTGGGCGATGGCGGTCGCGGTCGTCGCCTCGTCGGTCAGGAGGCGGTTGTTCAGCCAGCCAGACCCGGTCAGCAGGGAGGGGAAGACTCGGATCCCGCGCGACTGGGCGAACTGCTTGAGGGTCTGGTCGTCGCGACTGCCGAGCTGGCCGCAGGCGTCGATCGTGACCCACTGGCCCGCGACGTCGTCGAGGTGGGCCGCGTTCGCCTCGAGCGCGGCCCAGGAGGTCGGATCGTAGGTCACGTAGTAGCCGAGAACACGACGCGCCGGCACCGGCCGCGACGACGAAGAGTGCTCTGGGTCCGGAACCTGCCGCACCGCGCCGGCCCCGGGTTCAACCCGGGCTGTCACCGGCACGGGTGGGAGCGCTGCCAGCACCAGCACGAGGATGAGTGGCCACCGCAACAGTGACCGTATAAGCGTCCACATAGCCTGCCTCCAACGTGGCTCCGGCGGCATATCGACATCGAGGCTGCGCCACGTCATTCACTACAAGCAGCACGCCCCGGGCCGCAACGCGACTGTACTGCCCCCGGCAAGCCGCCTCCGGGGCCCGAGCACGGAGTATGGCGCCAGACCGGCCCGCCGGTGCCAGTGACTCATGTGACCTTGTGACAGGCGCGTGACGATCCACGGCTCGCGCGTGTCGCGCTTGGTATGGGGCGCCCGACAGAATCGACCCTGTTCCGACCCACGCCGGGCACGCGTCGGTGGTCAGTGGGGTTGGTGGGGAGTGGATTGAGACGCGGAGCGAGGGGCGAGGGGATTGTCCGGGGCGTCCAAGCCCGAGGGAGGACAGACCATGACTACTGCCACGTCGGCCGCACCGACCGTCCTCGTCGTCGAAGACAGCGACGTCATCCGCCGGGTGATCTCGCTCATCCTCGAAGGCGAGGGCTACCAGGTCCTCGTCACGGACCGCGCAGCCGAGGCCCTCGCGCTCGCCCGATACGAGCAGCCCGCCGCCGTCACGCTCGACCTGAATTTGCCCGACGCGGACGGCCGCGACGTGCTGCGCCAGCTCAAGGGAGACCGGCGAACGACCGAGATCCCGGTCATCGTGGTCTCGGCCTTTGCCGAGGGCCTGTCGTCTGACGATCGTCGGCGCGCCGACGACGTGATCGCGAAGCCGTTCGACCTCGACGACTTTCTCGGTCGCGTCGGACGGGCGGTCGGCGAGCGCAGCTTCGACGTGGTGGAGAATCCGACGCTCAGCCGCCACTGAGCTTGTGACGTAACTGGCAGCAGGAGTCGGCTGTTCGCGCCCCCCATTCCCGATCTACCATGCACCATCTTCTGTGGGCGGAGGGCGGCCGTGGAGCTCGAAGGGCAGGCGGCGATCGTTACCGGCGCGGGGCGCGGCATCGGGCGCGCGATTGCTTTGGAACTGGCGTCGATGGGCGCGGACGTGGTCGTGGCCGAGATGCACGTCGAGAACGGCGAGCGTGTCGCCGGCGAGGTGCGCAACCTCGGACGCCGGTCGCTTGCGCTGCGCACGGACGTCACGCGCCGCGCCGACCTGGAGGAGATGGTCCGCCGGACGATGGACGAGTTCGGGCGGATCGACGTCCTGGTCAACAACGCCGGCATCTACCGCGCCGCGCCCCCGCTCGAGATCGACGACGAGCACTGGGACGCGGTGATGGACATCAATGCCAAGGCGGTCTTCTTCGCCAGCCAGGCCGTCCTGCCGCACATGGTGGCGGCGAAGCGCGGCAACATCATCAACCTCGCCTCGATGGCCGGCAAGCTCGGCACCACGTCGAGCCTGCCCTACGCCGCCAGCAAGTCGGCGGTCATCAGCATCACCCGCAGCCTGGCGCTCTCGTTCGCCTCCGACGGCATCCGCGCCAACTGCGTCTGCCCGGGGTTCGTCCAGACCGATATGTGGACCCAGGTGGAGCAGGGCGTGTCGCGGGTGCTCGGCACGACGCCCGAGGAGCTCAACCGCCAGCGCCTCGCCCAGATCCCGCTCAAGCGCTGGGAGCAGCCGGAGGACGTGGCGCGTGTCGTCGGCTTCCTGGCTTCCGAGAAGTCCGGCTACATCACCGGCGAGGCGGTCAACGTCTCCGGTGGCCTGGTCATGCACTGATCCGCGTGCGAGTCCTCACCTCGGCCCCGGCCGGAATGCGACCGCGGCCGGGGTGAGGGGCCCGCAACGGCGTGGAGGGCGTTGAGGAGCTTCTCGCGACGCCTGCCCCAGCGTACTTCAGCGCGAGGTCGGCATCGCCCGCTGCACGGCCTCCACCGAGGTCGCGGGCTGTCCGATCCGACCCGGCTCAGTCGAAGAAGGCGCGGTCCTCCGTGCGCAGGTACTCGCGCGCGGCGTCCGGGATGATGGTGACGCCCAGCCCGGGGCGATCCCAGACCTCGACGAACCCGTCCTTGACGATCGGGTCCGGCAGCCCCTCGACGATCTCATACCACCAGGCCGGGCGGCCGACCGGATACTCGAAGGCGATGAAGTTGTGCGGCAGGGTGGCGCCGACCTGGACCAGGGCCGCCAGGCCGATCAGGCCGTCGAAGACGCCGTGCGGCGCCATCAGGATGCCGTTCAGGTCGGCGTACTCGGCGATCCACTTCAGCTCGGCGATGCCGCCGACGTCGGCCGGGTCCGGCCCGACGACGTTGAC
>JALYGH010000168.1 GCA_030777205.1 Chloroflexota bacterium | reverse complement strand
GTAGAACTCGAGCGCCTGCTTCATCGCGTCCTTCGTCGAATCGTTGAACGCGACGTTGAGCTTCTCATCGTAGTAGGTTCCGCCGCTCGACCAGAAGAGCTGGCTCAAGAAGACGGACACCGCGCCCTGCTTGGCGCCCGGCGTGGGGAACCCGTAGATCCCGTCCTTGGTCAGCTTCTGTGCGGCCGCCTTCCACTCGTCCCAGGTCTTGGGCGGCTGGAGGCCCTCCTTCTCGAACAGGTCGGTCCGGTACCAGATCTGGCCGTAGCCGCCGCCGGCGTACGGCAGGTTGTAGGTGTTGCCCTTGATCGTGTAGAGCGAGTTCGGCTTGAAATCCTCGCGGCCGACGTCGTTGACGATCGGGTCGACCGGCTCGAGGAAGCCGCGGACGCCGAGCTCCATGATCTCCGCCTCGACGAGGCCGGAGAACTCGGGAGCGGTCTTGGCGGCGAGGGCGGCCGTCATCTTCTGGAGGATGTCGTCCGGCGACGGGGTGATCGAGAAACTGACGTTCGGGTGGGTCTGCCTGTACTCGGCCTGGATCTCCTCGTAGACCTTGATCTGCGTCGGATCATCCTCGCCGGTGTAGTAGCGGATCGTGATCGGGCCGGTCGCGGCGGCCGGCTGCGGCGCGCTCGCTTGGGTGGTCGTGCCCGGCTTCGACTCCGCGGCCGGCTTCTGCTCGGCCGGCTTGGATTCGGCCCCCTTCGGCGGCGCCGCCGGCTGGCCGCCGCAGGCGGCCACGATGACGCCGGTGGCCGCGATGGCCGTGGTGCCCAGGAACGATCGACGACTCAGTCGCTTGCGCGATGCCTTCATTAGGTACCGCCTCCCCGTGTACTGTCCTCGTACGCGGCCGCTCCCATCGCTCGACGCCGAACGACGCTCGCAGAGTCTAAGGAGGGTGCAGGGCGGCTTCAGCGACTGTCAACCCCTTGGCGCTCACGATTCCGTCCGCCTCGCATCCCGACCGCGGAGGGGTTGAAAGCCGACGGGACCGGCTACCGTCGGCACGTCGCGAGTCGAGAGGCCATTGCATGTCGTCGCTCACCTGCCAGGGCCCTGCTGCGAGCGGTATGCCACCGACCGTGGCGAGCGACCGCCGCGTCCGAGGCAGGGGTAGGGTTCCACCACGTCGACGAAGGCCACAACGTGAGGTAGGGAGTGTGGCCGCCCGGACACGGCCGCCGCCACCGAGCGGACGGAGCCGGGTTGCTTGCCGCCATCGGTCGGGGCACCATGGGAGTGAGGCTCGTCGTTGGCCGGGCGAGCCCCCACGGGCCCGCGGTGCGCGGTGGGGCGTCGCGTACGAAAGGGGATCGGATGGACGCATCGTCGAGCCAGCCCTGGTGGCGACGCTTCGTTCGACTGGCGCTGTTCACCCTGCGCGAGGAGGATGTGACCCGCGTCGAACCCGACGAGCTGGTCGGCTTCGCCGGCGGGCTGGGCGCGGAGGCGTTCGGGGTGACGGCGGCCGGGATCGCGGCGCTGTACCCGAGCGAGCTTGCCGAGCACCGGCGCAGCCCGTTCCTGGGCGGCCGCGACTACCTGGGCGAGATCCTCCAGGCCGCGCATCGCGAGGGCGTCAAGGTCCTGGCGCGGCTCGATCCGAGCCTGGCGGACGCGCCCCTGCTCGAGGAGCACCCGGACTGGTTCAGTCGCACGGCGACGGGCGAGCCGATCGCGGCGAGCGGCCTGTACGTGACCTGCCCGAACGGCCCCTACTACCGCGAGTTCATCCCGGAGGTCGTGCGGGAGCTCTTGCGTCGCTACGACCTCGACGGGATCTGGGTGAACGGCGGCCGCTTCTCGGCCTGGGAGGCCGGCCGGTGCTTCTGCATGAACTGCCGGCGATCCTTCGCGCACGCGGCGGGCGGTCCGATCCCGAGCGGGGAATGGGACGATCCGCGCTACGGCGCCTTCCTCGAGTGGCGGTACCGAGCGCTGGCCGAGTGGATCGGGCTGATGCGGCGGGTGAAGGACGAGCGGCGACCGGACATCCCGCTCGTCGTGGCCAACCAGGTGATCGAGCCGTGGGAGTTCATCCGCGCCGGCGGCTGGGACCTCGACCTGTGGGTGGACGCCGTCGACGTCCTGTCTACCGAGGGGCAGCGCCGCAACGTGTCGGCCTGGTGGCTCGCGGCGGAGGCGAAGTACCTCCGCTCGCTCGGGCCGGACCGGCCGCGCTGGATCACGGTCAGCTACTTCTACCCCTGGTGGCGGCTCTACTCGGCGCCGGTCCCCGAAAACCGCGCTTGGCTAGCGCAGGTGGTCGCCAATGGGTCCAGCCCGTGGATTCACCTCAACGGGCACGCGTCGGAGGTGTACGACCGGCGCGGCCTCGCCGCGACGCGCGACTTCTACGGCTTCCTGGATCGCGAGCGCGAGATCTACGAGGGCGCGACCTCCGAGGCCGAGATCGCGCTCATCTTCTCGCGCCGGACCGTCGATCACTACGGCCGCGAGTGGCCGGAGGCCCGCTACCTCGACCACGTCCGCGGCTACTACCAGGCCCTGTCCGACGCCGGCCTGAACTTCGACGTGATCTCCGACACGCTGCTGGACCGCCTCGACCGCTGGCGGGTCGTCGTCGCGCCGAACCTGGCCTGCCTGGGCGACGAGGCCGCGGCGGCCCTGCGGGCCTACGTCGAGCGGGGCGGCGGGCTGGTCGCGACGTTCGAGACCGGCCACTGCGACCCGCTGGGGGCGACGCGCGAGTGCCCGGCGCTCGACGGCCTGCTCGGGACGTACCTGGGGGTCCGCCGCGACGGGCTGCAGTCGGCCTACCTGGGGGTCGCCGAGCGGGACCACCCGCTGCTCGCGGGGCTCGGCGACACGGACTTACTCCCGCTGTTCGGCTCGGTCCTCTACGTTCGGGCCGCGCCCGACGCAGCCGGGCCGCTGACGCTCATCCCGCCGGTTCGCGCCCACGGCGGCTCGGACATGAGC
>JALYGH010000167.1 GCA_030777205.1 Chloroflexota bacterium | reverse complement strand
GCGGCGGACCTGGGAACGGCGGCTGAACGCGCTGCCGGCAAGCCTGTCGGCTCGGAGCGCCTGCTTGGGGGCGTACCTGGTGGCGCAGCTCGACCCGTGGGCGGCTGGGGGGCACGCCGCCGCGATCGACAGCACCGTGCCGCACGCCCGGGGTGGGGTCGGGCACAAGCAGGACCGCGAGGCCGGCGTCGTGCCGCACAGCCCGATCGACACCGAGGCCCACTGGACGAAGTCCGGCCGGCACGGCTGGGTCTACGGCTGGAAGCTCCACCCGGTCGTCACCGTCGCCGCCGTCTGGATCCCCCTGGCGGCCGAGCTGACCCCCGCCAACGCCGCCGACAACGCGATCGCGCCGCGCCCGCTCGAGGCCCTGCCGCACGCCGTCCGGTTCGTGCTCGGCGACACCCACTACCAGGCCCCGGCCCTCCACGCGCACTGCGCGGCGGCCGATCGCTTCTTGGTGGCCTCCCGCCGCGGCGCCTACCCGCATGCCGATGACGGCGTCGAGGTCCGCCGGATCTTCCACCCGCTCCGCTCGACGGCCATCGAGACCTTCAACGGTCAGTTCAAGGGCATCTTCGACGCCCACGGCCCGGTCCCCACCCGCGGCCTCGTCCGCACCCGGCGGTTCGCGCCGGGCGCGATCTTCCTCTACCAACTGGCCTTGCTCTACCGCTTCGAGCACCAGCAGGACCTCCGGAGCGGCCTCAAGGCCTTCCTCAAAGCCGCCTGATCGGGAAGCCAGGAATTATGACCGGGCCTCGCCTAGCTGCGCCCCGCGACCCAGGTACGCCCCGGCCAAGTCCAAAACCTCATCTGGGTGCTGTGCCCTCCACCTGCGAAACGCCGCGCCTCCTGCGCCCTGGTTGACAACCTTGGCCAGCTCCGGGTTGGCCATCTCGTCCCTCCCTGCGTGTCTCCAACGCCCGATAGTGGCGATCAGCGTGGGTTCAGCGCGCACCTGTTAGGAACCCCACCTCCGAGGGCTGGCCAGGAGCCTGGTGACGTGACCTGAAGGAGCCGCAGGAATCGCGTCGGAAGAACGCCGCCGCGGGATCGGAAGCGCGACCTGCCGCACCCGGCTCCGCGCCGTCGGTCGGAACCAGACTGCAATGACGGGTCGCATAACCTTGCCGTGCGCTTCGGTGCCGAGATCTGCGCCCTGCACCAGATCCTCCGGAAGTGCCGGTAGCCAGCAGATGGTCAACCGACGGGCCGGGTCCGTGCTGAGGAGGCGAGACGCTTCGTAGCAGGCCAGGCCGGCGAGGGACGGGACCACCCCCCCATCGTCGGCCATCCGACCCAGGAAGGACGCGAATGCAACGGCATCCTGGTGGGCCTTCCCGTGGCCGCGAGGCAGGAACTCGACGGCATGCCGGCCGAAGAGCTCCGTGAACTGCCGGCCCAGCGTCCGACTGGTGAGCGGCAGCAGCCGGCGGACGCCGCCGGCTCGCTTGCGTGCGAGCGACTCCGCGAAGAAGCGCGCCCGTCCCTCCGACATCTGGCCGAGCTGCCGCGCCTCTTCCTCGGTCAGCCCGAACTCCGCACCGACCTGGCGGGGGGCCGCGAAGAAGCGCTCGCGAACCTCGGCGTCGGTGTAGATCCGAGCCAGCAGCGCCTGTACCTGTGCTAGGGCCATCGTCCGTGTCGCCTCCCGATCTCGCGTGCGCGCTCCAGCTCGCGGACCAGCTCTCTGAACGGCGGGATGTTCTCGTCCCGCTCCAGGATGACCCCCTTGACCGGAGCGCGTGATAGGACCTCGTCGAGCAGGCCCCACACTTCGGGCGGCGTCGGCTCGGAGTGGCTGTCGACGAGGATGTCCTCGGACCAGTGACCGCCGACGAAGTGGAGCTGCACGACGCGCTCGAGGGGCAGCCGGTCCAGGAACCGCCGCGGGTCATAGCCGTGGTTCACGGCGTTGGCGTGCAGGTTCATCACGTCGAGCAACAGCCCGCACCCCGTGCGCTCGGTCACCTCGGCCAGGAACTCGGCCTCGCCCATCTCGGCTCCCGGCAGGGCTACGACGTAGCTGATGTTCTCCAGGATCAGCGGCACGTCGAGGTGGCGCCGCACCTCGGCTACGTTCCGGCAGAGCGCGTTCAGCGCCTCGTCGGTATACGGCAGCGGCGAGAGGTGCCCGATGTCGCGGCCGCCGGCGCGGGTGAAGGCGATGTGCTCGCTCCACCAGGGCGGGTCCAGGCGGCGCACGAGCCTCGCCAGCTCGCGGAGGTACTCGGAGTCGAGCCCCTCGGCGCTCCCGAGCGAGAGGTTGAGGCCGTGCGGGATCAGGGTGAAGTGTTCCGCGAGCAGGTCCAGCTCCCGCTCTTTCTCCGGCGGCACGTCGAGGTAGTGGTCTGCCGTGATTTCCAGGAAGTCGACCGACTCCCGCTGCAGGAACAGGTCGGCCTTGAACGGGGTCCGGAAGCCGAGTCCGACGCCGAGCGTGGGCAGAGAAGTGGTCATGTTAGTCTCCGCAGCCGCCGCAGCCGCCGCAGGAGGACCCGCAGGAGGACCCGCAAGCGGCGCAACCGTCGGCGGAAAGCTCGAATCCATCGTTCTTCGACGCCTTGGGGAACAACGCCGCGTAGCGATGGGACGATGTCTCGGCGAGCACCCCGACCCCGTACAGCCCCACCAGCAGCGGGATCCGCGCCGCGACCCCGCCGTCCGGCTCGGGGCTCCGCTGCTCCGGGCTCCCGTAGGCCTCCCCGAGGCGGCGGACGTACTCTCGCCCCCGCGCGGTCAGGCGATGCGGTCGACACGTCTTCCAGAGCAGCATCAAGGCGAAGGCCCCGACCATGACAAGGAACAACACGTTCGGCCGGGTCGCCTGCGTCGCTGCGAGGAGCTTGTATCCGCCGAGGCCCACGATGACCGCCGCCCCGAGCAGGGTGGCCCTCCACGCTGCGCGCGTGGCCGACGGCGACGTGAGCAGCTGCTCGACCTGGAGGCGCTCCCGATGCTGCGCGCAGTCCGCTTCCACCTGACCGAGCAGGCTGCCCTCCCCGAAGACCTCTCGGACGGTCCGGGGCGCCGTAAACGAGGCCAGGAGGCGTCCGTCGGTCGGCGTGAGGGCATTGTCCTCGTTGGATGACGGTGTCCGAGCCACGCGCTTTGGGTCGCCGTCCACCACCATCAGGTGGCCCCGGTCGAGCAGGCACACGACGAGGAGACGCACCACCTCGTTGGCCCCGCCGCGCAAGTAGGCGATCTCGACCGGATCGGGCCGACCGGGGATGGCGGCCGGCGCCAGGTCCACCGTCGTATCGCGTGGGCGCAGCACCCGGCGACAGGCGACCAGCGTGATCGCGATGACGACCGCGTACAGGACCAGGAAATCCGGGCCGCGCAGGTGAGCGATGGCATCGAGTGGCCAGATCATTGGTGTGCTCCCTTCAGCACTCGGCACGGCGCTGGCGAGGTCCTCGCTCCTCGGCGCGCTCTCGGGTGGCTCGCGGCGTGGCGCGAGCTGCCTGCAGCCTAAGCCCGCGGGGTGCCGCGGGCTATTCCCGGCGGCACGCTCGAGCTGTACGCCGGAGCACACCGCATGGCGTGCCGCAACCGTCGCCAATCGAATCGGCAGCAGCGGACAGCGGGGCTATACTGCGTCACCATGTCCGATCGCCTAGATCTCGACCTCCTCCGCCGTTCGCTGATGCTGCACTCCCTGCCGCAGGCGGAGCTGGAGCGCGTGGCGGCCATGATGCGGCCGCGCCGCTACCGACGCGGCGCGCCGGTCTGCCACCTCGACGATCCGGGCGAGGAGCTGCACCTCGTCGTGCGCGGCCGCCTGAAGGTCGTCGTGCCGGGCGAGACCGGCGAGGAGGCCGTGCTGACCATCGTCGGTCCAGGCGACCTCTTCGGCGAGATGTCGCTGCTGGACGGAGGGCCGCGCTCGGCGACGGTGATCCCGCTGGAGCCGGTCGAGACCTACGCGCTCCGCCGTCACGACTTTCTGCAACTGCTCCGGAGCAATCCGGACGCCGTGGAAAGCGTCCTGCGGGCCCTGGCCCAGACCATCCGGCGGCTCAGCGACCAGGTTACCGCCCTGATGTTCCTCGACCTCCGCGGTCGCCTGGCGAAGAAGCTGCTCGAGCTGGCGGCGAAGCATGGCCGGGACGCGCCGGGCGGCGTCGAGCTCGAGATCGAGCTCACCCAGGAGGACCTGGCCGGTATGGTCGGCGCGACGCGTCCGCGGGTGAACAATGCGCTCGGTTTCTTCGAGGACCGCGGCGCCATCGCGCGCCGCGGTCGCCGGCTCGTCATCCGGGATGCCGGGCTGCTCCAGCACTGGGTGGTCGAGTGATCCGAACGGTTCGGCACGGCGCCGGTGTGTGCCCCCGGCACACACCATCGGCCGTCCCCCGCGTACGATGGGCGCCCGAAAAGCATTCCCATCGTACGC
>JALYGH010000166.1 GCA_030777205.1 Chloroflexota bacterium | reverse complement strand
CCCCCTCGCGATGAGTGCCGCCACCGGCGGCCCCGAGGTCGTCGATCGCTAGAGGTTGTTGATCGACCGCTCGGCGCGCCGGAAGCCCTGGACCACCACCCCTTCGAGCTCGTGAAGGAGCGAGCGGAGGACTGGCTTCAGCTCCGGCAAGACCTTCTCGTTGAACAGCTCGCGCCCGGCGCTGAGCGAATCGTCCCCGAACAGGGCCACCGCCGACTCGGACGCCCGGTTGGCCGCCTTGACGTACGCCGGCTCCTGCCGGCGGCTGCGACGGATCAGGTAGGCGACCACGCCGGCCGCCAGCGCGACCGCGGCCACGGTGCCGATCTGCGTTCCGCGGTTGCCGCCGTCCCAGTCGGTCCAGGTGTCCTCGGTGCCCCTATCGTTCTCCATCCGCGTCCTCCACTCCCTGCCGGCCGGCGATGCCATGCTCGGCAAGCTTCCGCTCCAGCAAAGCAATGTCTATGCCAAGCAGCTTGGCGGCGGCGTGGCGGTTGCTACCCGTCCGATCGAGGGCCCGAGTGATCATTTTACGCTCGACCTCGGCGACGACGTCCGGTAGCGACTCGCCCCGCTGGAGCTTCTGGTTGATGTCGAGGAAGCTGAGCTCCTCGGTATCGTCGAGCGACAGATGATGGCTGGTGATGACTCCACCACGCGCCATGATCACCGCCCGCTCGACGGTGTGCTCGAGCTGGCGGACGTTGCCCGGCCAGTCGTACGAGACGAGCGTCCGCATCGCCTCCTCGGAGATGCGGGCCGGCGGCGAGGTCGGCGTGTAGCGGAACTTGGTCAGGAAGTGCTCGACCAGCAGCGGGATGTCGTCCTTGCGCTCCCGAAGCGGCGGCACGTGGATCGTGACGACGTTCAGCCGATAGTACAGGTCCTCGCGGAACCGCCCGGCGTCCACCTCCTCCTTGAGGTTGCGATTCGTCGCGGCGATGATCCGGCAGTCGACCTTGACGGCGGCGCTCCCGCCGACCCGCTCGAACTGCTTGTCCTGGAGGACCCGCAGCAGCTTGCGCTGGGTCGACAGCGTCATGTCGCCGATCTCGTCGAGGAAGATCGTCCCCTTGTGGGCCATCTCGAAGCGGCCCTTGCGCTGGGCGACGGCGCCGGTGAACGAGCCCTTCTCGTGGCCGAACAGCTCGCTCTCGACGAGCGTCTCCGGCAGCGCGGTCAGGTTCACCTTGACGAGCGGCCCCTGGCGGTAGTTCGAATGGGCGTGGATCGTGTCCGCCACCACTTCCTTGCCCGCGCCGGTCTCGCCCATCACCAGGACGTTCGCGTCGGATTGGGCGATCATCCCGATCGTCTTGTAGATGTCCTGCATCTTCGGGCTGCTGCCGATCATCCGCTCGGACAGATCCCGCTTTTCGAGGCTGTCGCGCAGCTTGCGGACTTCCGAGGCCAGCGCCTGGTACTCGAAAATCTTCCCGACCCGCAGGAGGACCTCGTCGTTGTCGAACGGCTTGGTCAGGAAATCGACCGCGCCCAATTTCGTCGCCTCGATCGCGGACGACGCCGTGCCGTAGGCGGTGAGGATGAGCGTCGGCACCTTGCGATCCTGGGCGCCGAGCCGCCGCAAGATCTCGATGCCGTCCATGTCCGGCAGGCGCAGGTCGAGGATCAGCATGTTCGGCTCGACCTGCGGCACCGCCCGCAGCACCTCGTTGCCGGACTTGACTTCGACGACCTGGTACCCATCCTCGCCGAGCAAGTCGACGAGCAGGGCGCGGATCGACGCATCGTCGTCAGCCACGAGGACTCGTCGAGACGGGGCCGCGGCGTCGCCCTTCGGCGCCTTCGTCGCCGACACCTTCTCGGCAGGGGCTGGCGTGTTGATGGACATCAGTCGTGCTCGGACCTTTCTGACGATGTGGCGCGGACGCGAGGCCCCGACCCCCGGCGAGCGTCACTCCGGCGCGACACCCAGAACCTTCACGGGCCGCCGTGCGCGGGCGGCCGACCGGGAGCTTTCCTAGTATGCCACACGATCCGTAACTTGGACTCGTCAGTTGATCCGCTTCGCGCGGCCGCCCCACTCCTTGTCACGGAGCACGAACTTCTGGATCTTGCCGGTGCTGGTTCGGGGCAAATCGCCGAACTCGACCGCCTTCGGCGCCTTGAAGTGGGCCATCCGCTCGCGGCAGAACTCGATGATCTCGCGCTCGGTCGGGCGCGTGCCCTGCTTCGGGACGACGAACGCCTTGGGCACCTCGCCCCACTTCTCATCCGGGATGGCGATGACGGCCACTTCCAGCACGTCGGGATGCTGGTAGACGACGCGCTCGACCTCGATGGTCGAGATGTTCTCGCCGCCGGAGATGATGATGTCCTTGGCCCGGTCGCGCAGCTCGATGTAGCCATCCGGGTGCATCACCGCCAGGTCGCCGGAGTGGAACCAGCCGCCGCGGAACGCCTCGGCGGTCGCCTCCGGTTGCTCATAGTAGCCTTTCATGACGTTGTTCCCGCGCATGACGACCTCGCCCATCGTCTCGCCATCCGCCGGCACGTCGTTCATCTGGTCGTCGACCACCCGCACCTTCTCGGCGATCAGGTAGCCGACGCCCTGGCGGGCCTTGATCCGCGCCCGCTCCTCGGCCGGCAGGGCGTCCCATTGGGACTGCCACTCGCAGACGGTGTGCGGCCCGTACGTCTCGGTGAGGCCGTAGACGTGGGTGATCTGCGCCCCGAGCGCCTCCATCTGGGCGATGATCGACGGCGAGGGCGGCGCGGCCGCCGTCGTGATCCGCAGCGGGCGCTCCAGCTTCGCCGCCTTCGCCGCCGGATCGTTCGCCAGCCCGATCAGCACGGTCGGGGCGCCGTTCAGGTGGGTGACGCCCTGCTCGCGGATCAGCTTCCAGATGAGCGACGGGTCGACCTTGCGCAGGCAGAGGTTCGTGGCGCCGACGGCGACCGTGCCCCAGGTGCAGCACCAGCCGTTGCAGTGGAACATCGGCAGCGTCCAGAGGTAGACGCTGTCGGACGTGATCCCGCTGGTCATGCACTCGCCGATGGCGTTCAGGTAGGCGCCGCGGTGGTGGTACATGACGCCCTTCGGCCGACCGGTCGTCCCGGAGGTGTAGTTGATCGAGATCGTCTCGTACTCGTCCTCGACCGGGATCTCGAGCGGCGCCTCGCTGCCCGAGGCGAGGAACTCTTCGTACTCCGGGCCGTCGAGCCCGCTGCTCGTCGGCGCACCGGCGACCGCGTCGACGATGTTGACGAACGTCTCGACGGTCTCGAGCTGATCGCGGCACCGCTCGATCACCGGCGCCAGCTCGGTGTCGACGAGCAGCACCTTCGAGCCGGAGTGGTTCAGGATGTAGGCGATCTCGTCCGCCGACAGCCGGGTATTGATCGAGACGAGGATCGCGCCCGCCAGCGGCACGCCGAAGTGGGCCTCGAGCATCGGCGGGATGTTCGGGCAGATGATCGCGACGCGGTCGCCTTTGCGCACGCCGACCCCGTGCAGCGCCGTCGCCAGCCGCCGCACCCGGTTCCGCAGCTCCGGGTAGGTGTACGATTGCTCGCCATAGACGATGGCCGGCTTCTCGCGGAAGACGTCGGCGCTGCGCTCGAGGAAGAGCAGCGGGGTCAGTTCGGTTCGGTACACGAGATCCTGCGACATCGCTCCCCTCCGCGCGGTTGGCGTCGTGCCGCGGCGTGCGCCGGTGGCGACACTCGTCGCGGCGTGGCGATACCGTAGCAGAACGCGCCCGCCTGGAGAGAGGGGAACGGCGCCGCGTGCGCCGGGGGTCAGCGCTACCGATCCTCGTCCGTCAGAGCCTCGGCCGACGGCGGCCGGTCGGGCACCAGTTCGCGCACCGAGTGCCAGCCTCGGCGCGGCTCGGCCAGCTCGCCGGGGACGTGGTCGTACTCCACCTCGCAGACGGTGTCGTCCCCGCGCTCGTCGATCGCCGTGACAGTGGCCCCGCGGTTGTCGAGGGCGGGCACGCAGACGCGGTCGCCGACGGTCGGCCGCCAGGGCGAGCCGGCCCCGGACGCCGCGCGCTGTCCGCCGCTCACGCGGGACGCGGTTTCCTCGATCGGCTCGAGCTCCGACTCGACGTGCGTCCGTCGGCCCGCTCCCGGGTCGGCGCCCGGCCGAGCGTCGTACTCCACGTCGCAGAGCAGGTACGGGGTCCCCTGGCGGACCTCGACGATCGTGCCCGTCTGGCCGGCATCTTCCGTCGCGCCCGTCTCGTCGCGCATGACGACTCGAACGCGGTCCCCGACCGACGGTGTCCACTGCTCGTACAGGGTGCTCACTTCGGCATCCAATCTGACCGCGAGGCGGTCATCCTGAATTGCTCGACCGGCCACCGCGACCGGTTCGCCGAGCTGCACGACCAGTTTTCGCAAGCGGCGGACCGGGCGTGGCAGGCGGTCAGCCGACCTTCTCGCGCTCCCAGTCCGGGATGAACTTGTGCCAGCCGTCCTGCGACTCGAGGTACTGCGCGAACAGGTAGTACGCCGTCGCCGTCGGCTCGAACGGCGGGCGGCGCAGCGCCATCCGCGTCTCGTCGAGGTACTTGCCGCCCTTGCGGTGGTTGCAGGAGCGGCACGCGCTCACCAGGTTGTCCCAGGTGTGCTTGCCGCCGCGGTGGCGCGGGATCACGTGGTCGAGCGTGAGGTCGCGCGTCTTCACGCCGCAGTACTGGCAGGTGTAGTGATCGCGCATGAAGATCTCGCGCCGGGTCAGGCGGACCCGCGGACGCGGGCGCTTGATCATGTACACCAGCCGAATCACCGACGGCCGCCGAAACGAGCGCGAGGGCGAGCGCAGCTCAGCCAGCCCGAGGGCGTGCTCCAGAACTTCCGCCTTCCCGCCCTCGACCAGTACGAGCGCACGGCGCGCGTTGCAGACGTTCAACGGCTCGTAGTTCTGGTTGAGCACCAAAACCGAGCTCACCCGACCCTCCGCCCTCCGAACACAATGACGACCCGCCGGCCCCGAAAGGTCAGCGGGTCGTCCCTCTCCACCGCTCCACGGGGCGCTCGCCCATCGTCGCCATTGTAGCAGACCCCGGATGCCCGGACTATGCCTTTCTGCGCGCTCTTGCTCCCGCCAACGCGACGTCCGGCGCTTCGGGGCGTCGCCCCGCGGCGGGCAGATGTGCACGATCAGGACCAGCCCTCCGGCGCGCACGTCGGGCAGGTCGGCTTGATGCGCAGCGGCAGCCCGGCGACGAGCAGGTACACCGCGTCCGCCGCCGCGGCGAGGCGCTGGTTGGCCCGTCCGAGCGCGTCGCGGAAGAGGCGCCCGACCGGCGTGGCCGGCACGATCCCCAGCCCGACCTCGTTCGTGACCACCGCCAGGTCCCAGCCGCCGGCTCGCCGCGCCGCCTCGAGCGCCTCCAGCTCCGCCGCGACCGCCGCGTCCAGGTGCTCCGC
>JALYGH010000165.1 GCA_030777205.1 Chloroflexota bacterium | reverse complement strand
TCGCCGACCGGCTTTCCCCCCCAGTCGCAACGTCCCGGCCGCGCGTCGTGACCTGCTCGCCGCCCTGCTCCTCGTCATCTCGTGCCCGGCCTGCCACGTCCGCATCCGCCTACCCACACGCTCGGCCACCCGACGCGCCCTCGCCTCCTACCCCACCCTCAAGGCGCCAGAGTAGTGCTAAGATGCCGGCGAGATTCAGCCCTACCAATCTGAGGAAGGAAGGAGCCCTCCCACCGTCCAGCCGTGAGCGCCTAGCAGGCGCCTGAAGGATGAACAGCGCGAGCAGCACGATGAGAATGTTTGAAAAGAAGATAATGGACGTCGTGACCAGACCATGAGTTGTAGTACCTGGGAAGAAGTCAAGGACGGCGTTACGTGGCATCAGGTCCCAGAGGAGCATGCCGCAGCCCCGACCATTCTCCACGCTCTTGACGAATCCCACGGTGATAAAGTTTGCCGCTAGCACTACTCCGTTAGGTCCAGCTGCTCGAGTAGCGGCGATAGACTTGTCGCCGGAATGGGCCGGCGCGGTCCCAGGGTATTGTTGGAGCTCGTGGCGCACGCCGGGCAGGGTTACGCCCGGGCCTTCCGCAGGTGATGGCGACCCCGCTCGGTGGGCGGGTGCCCCGGGGCCAGGAAGTTGGGGCTCCCGGTTGGACCCGTTCGTGCCGGCTCCAACCGGGAGGCGTTCGGGGTCAGAGGGTCGGGTCTGTCCGGTGTACGGTTACCTGACGCCGACCGCCATGGTTAGCTCGCACGGACCCTCGAATCCACCAGGGCCTTCGAACTGGCGGAGCTCTCGCTCGATCTCCTCCCATGCGGCCTGGCGCTCCTCCGCCGACAGACCGGCCAGCATCTGGTGCAGGGCACCGAAGGACTCCTGCTCGAAGCGCAGGCATTCCGCCGCCGAAGACATCCGCAGGGGCGCCGGAACGACGCGCGTTTCGACGTCCCGGAAGCCCGCCTGTCGGCACAACCCCTCGAGGACGCCGGCTCCGCCGAGGCTGAACGGCCCGGGCTGGCCCGGTAGCGGCGGCGGGAGCTGGGCGCGGCGGCGGATGATCGAGACCGGGATCGAGAAGAAGCGGTTGTTCTCCGGCGTCGTGTAGACGATGGCCGCGACGCGCCCGCCCGGCTTGAGCACCCGCCGCATTTCGGAGAGCGCCCGCGGCTGATCCGGGAAGTAGATCAGCCCGACGCGGGACGTCACCACGTCGAAGGACTCGTCCGGCAGCTCGAGGTTCTCGCCGTCCATCACGCGGGTTTCGAGGTTACCCAGCCCGCGCTCGCGCGCGGACCGGGCGGCGAACTCCAGGATGTTGGGCGAGAGATCCGTGGCCAGGACGTAGCCGGTGGGCCCGACGCGCTCGGCGATGGTGATGGCCGGCTCGCCGGCGCCCGCCGCCACGTCGAGCACGCGGTCCCCGGGCCCGATCCGCGCCAGGTCCAGCATGACCTCCGTGGCCGGGCCGAGCCAGCCCTTCAGCGTCGGGCCCCAGCGATGCCAGGCCTCCGCCGCCTGCTGCCACTGCTCCCGTGTGGTCGCCTTGTACTGGACCGGGTCGAAAGTGGTCATGCTCAACCTCCTCGTGCGGACGTGTGTCCGGTGGGTATCTCGCGCGGATGATGGTCGGCGGCCCCTCCCGGGCCCTGTGCTCCATTGCCTCCCTTCTCGGCCCATGCTAAGGTCGAACCGTTGGAAGGTCGTTGGAGAGGCCGTGAGATGGGCAAGCTCTACCTGGCTCTGCTCGGTACACCGACTGTCCGACACGGCGACGCAGCGCTCACCTTCCCCACCCGGAAGGCCCTCGCGCTGCTCGTCTACCTGGCTGTCGAAGGCGGCCGCCACTCGCGCGAGACGCTCACCGCGCTCTTCTGGCCGGACAGCGACCGGCAGCACGGTCGGGCCATGCTCCGCTACACACTCGCCGGCCTGCGCCGCGCGCTGGGCGATACCGCCGACGCACCACACCTCGCCGTCGAACGCGATGCCCTGGGACTCGACTTCAGCTCCGGGGTCGAGATCGACCTGCACGCCCTGCAAGTGGCCCACCTCGCGGGTCGCGCGGAGGCGGTCGCCGCCATGCCGTCTGGCGCGACGCCCACCGCCCTTGCGGACCTCCAGCACGCAGCGGCGCTCTGGCGCGGCGAGTTCCTGGAGGGGCTCTCCCTGCCCGACGCCCCGGAGTTCGAGCACTGGGCCAGCCTTCAGCGCGAGAGCTGGCGCCAGAAGATGGAGCGCGTGCTCGACCAGCTGTCACAGCTCCGGGCGGATCGGGGCGAGCTGACCGAGGCCATCGAGGCGACCCGGCGGTGGGTTGCTCTCAACCCGGTGAACGAAGCGGCACATCGGCGGCTGATGCGGCTCTACCTATCGGCCGGGGATCGGACCGCGGCGCTGCGCGCGTACGAGACCTGCCGCGCCACCCTTGAGGCGGAGCTCCAGGTCGCGCCCGCGCCGGAGACGGAGTCGTTGGCCGAGCGCATCCGGACCGCGGAGCCATACCGGCCGGAGTTCCCTGGCGAGCCGGTCGCGCCGTCGACCCCACACCTGCCCTTCGAGGGGCCGCTCGTCGGACGCTCGGACGAGTTCGTCAAGCTGGTCGAGCTGTATCACGCTGCCCGCCGGGGGCGGCATCAGGTGGCCATCCTGCGGGGAGAGCCGGGGATCGGCAAGACGCGCCTGGCGAAGGAGCTCCTCGCCTGGGCGGCGGGGCACGGGGCCGACGTCCTCGAGGGTCGGGCGTTCGAGACCGGTGGACGCCTGCCCTTCCAGCCGCTGGTGGACGCGCTACGCCCCCGCCTGGACCGCGAGAACGCCCCGGAGGACCTGCTGAGCGACGTCTGGCTGACCGAGCTTGGCCGCCTCCTGCCCGAGCTGCGCGACCGCTACCCAGATCTGCCGGTGCCGGCCGGCGACGAGGCGGCGGCGCGGGCTCGGCTGTTCGAGGCCGTCGCTCGGCTGGGCCAGGCCCAGGCCCGGCGGGCCCCTGTGGTGCTGTTCGTCGATGACCTGCAGTGGGCGGACGCGGGCTCGCTGGACGTGCTGCACTACACCGGGCGACGCTGGGCGGAGAGTGGCACCCCGCTGCTGCTCCTGCTCGGCCTGCGGGCGGAAGCGCTGGCCGACACGCCGGCGCTCGACGAGTGGCTGGTCGGCCTGCGCCGCGACCTCGTCGTGACGGAGCTGGAGCTCGGCCCGCTCACCGCGCGGGACACGCTGCACCTGCTGGAAGGGTTCGGGACCCGGGCGCGGCGATCGGGGCAGGACCGACCTGCCGGGCCCGAGCTCGAGCGACTCGCCCGCTGGCTCTTCGCCGAGACGAGCGGCCAGCCGTTCTTCGCGGTCGAGATCATCAGGGAGCTGCTGGAGCGTGGGGCCCTGGTGCTGCGCGCCCGCGAGGACGGCGAATGGGAGCTCGATCCCCGGGCCGGCATCGCGGACCCGGCAGCGCTCGGCAGCGTCCTGCCGCCCGGCATGCGGGAGGTCATCCGCGCCCGGCTGGCTCGCCTCGCCCGCCCCGCCCGAGAGCTCCTGGCCGCGGCGGCCGTCCTCGGCCAGGGCTTCACCTTCGAACAGGTCTGCCGGGTGGCCCGCCTGGGCGAGGACGAGGCGCTGCCGGCGGCCGATGCGGTGGTGCGGGCCCACCTGCTCCGCGAGGCGGAGGCCGACCGCGCCGGGCCTGCCGTCGGCGCCTACTTCTTCACCCATGACAAGATCCGCGACGTGGCGTACGCCGAGGCGGGCGAGGCCCGTCGGCAGATCTTTCATCGCCGCGCCCTGGAAGCGTTGGACTCCGTCGCACCAGCCGCGCAGCTGGTTCGCCACGCGCTGGCCGCGGGGCTCGAAGAGCCGGCGGTCCAGTTCAGTCTCGCGGCCGGCGACGAAGCCATGCGACTGCTGGCAGCTCGCGACGCGCTCGCCTTCTACGATCGGGCGATGCAGATCGCGGAGCGCCTGGGCTGGAGCACGGTCATGGCCGATCTGCACGCCCGACGCGGCAAGGCGTACGCGAGCGTGGCGCGGTGGGCGGAAGCGAGGCGTGAGCTCGAGCTGTCGCTCGGCGGCCTGGGTGAGGACCGGCCGGAGCAGCGGGCCGAGGTCCTGCTTGACCTGACCGGGGTGTGTTACTGGGCGACCGATACGCCGAGCGCGCGCCGCTGCGCGGCCGAGGCCGTCATCCTCGCCCGGGCGTTCGATCAGCCGCATCTCGAGGCACGCGCGCTGGGGTGGCTGGCCGCGTGCGACAGCTCGGACGGCGAGCTGGGTCCCGCGATCGACGGCTACCAGCGCGCCATCGCGCGAGCCGGCGAGCTTGGCTGCGAGCTCCCGGCCAGTCAGACGGTGCTGTACTCCGTCGCGATGTACTGGGCGGGCCGGATCAACTCGGCGCTCCAACGGATTAATGAAGATATCGACCTGGCTCGCCGCACCAATGACACGCAGGGCATGATGCTCGTCCTGGGCAACCGCGTCATGTACTTGGGGGCCAGCGGCCGCTATGCCGAGGCGGCCCGGGCGCTCGAAGACGCGCGGAGATTCAGCCACGACTATGGAGTCGAGTCGCTGCTCGCACGGGCGATTGTGATGCTGGGCGGGTCCTACCTCGACGTGTGCGGCTTCGCCGCCGCCGAAGCGCTCGCCGAAGAGGGGCGCCAACTGGCCCGCTCCGCCGCCTGGATGCCGACCGTGGTGAGCGGGAGCATCGACCTGCTGCTGAACTTCGCTCGGCGCGGCGAGCCGGGCCGGGCCGAGGAGCTGGTCGACGAGGTAGCCGCGGCCGTGGCGAAGACGGCCGGGTTCCATGGCTGGCTCTGGAGCCTCCGGCTGGCGGAGGCGCGGGCGGAGATTGCCCTGGCGCGCGGCAACCGGGAGGAAGCGCTCCGGCGGGCCGGCGAAGCGATCGAGCAGAGTCACGCGCGCCAGCGGGTGAAGTATGAGGTGATCGGCCTGACCACCCGCGCGGAAGCGCTGCGCGCCCTGGGCCGCGCGAAGGAGGCGATCGCCGACCTGCGGCGGGCGGTCGCCCTGGCGCGCCCGATCGGCGACCCGGTGTTGTTCCTCCGCCCCGTGAGCGGCTTGCTCGCCGTCGACGGGGACGATTCGCTCGCCGCCGAGGCCGGTGCGGTCGTACAGCAAATCAGCGGAGCATTGCCGGACGCGGAGATGCGCCGGCGCTTCGAGGCGGCCGAGCCGGTCCGCATGGCAGTGAGATTGACGGCGCAGCGTCGCGGCGCTGTACCGGGCTCGACGGCAGACCTCTGAAGCGCGCAGCGCTGGCGTACACGGCTTCAACACGTCAAGTATCAGTCGTCAAGTGTGGCCGCTGAGGTAGCGACGGCAGGCCGGGCAGGGGAGGTGGCAGGGCGGGTCGAGGAAGCGCTGGAGGGCGCGGCGCACGCCCGGCAGGGTCACGCGCCGCGCCGGACTTCCCCCGGGGGCTCGCGCTCCATCTGCTCGGCCTCGGCGCGCCGGCGCTCCAGGGCCAGGAAGCCGTAGGCCAGGAAGGTCATCGTCGCGTGGTGATGGAAGCCGGTCCAGCTCCGGCCCTCGAAGTGGTCCAGGCCGAGCTCGTCCTTGAGCTGGAGGTAGCCGCGCTCCACCTGCCAGCGCTCCTTCCAGAGCGGCACCGCCTGCTCCAGGGTCGTTTCGGGCGGCAGGTTCGACAGGGCGTACTTGATCGTGCCGTCGGCCCGCCACTCGACCAGCAGCCAGCGGGCGGCCGCCTCGGCGTCGGGAATCGCCTCGGCCGGGACGCCGTTGCCCCAGCGGTGGGCCGGCCAGACCTGCACCCAGGCGAACTGAGCTTCTAGCCACCCTCTGGTCCCCTCCCGCCAGCGGACGGTGGTCCGCTCCAGGCGCTCGGCCAGATCGTGGACCGCGATTGGCCGCGGGGCATCTGCCGCCAGGTGCGCCCGGCTGGGCGTTCGGCCGCGCCTCCGACGGGCCGGGACGACCCAGCGCGGGGGCTCGGCGAAGACGCTCTCGCTGCCGAGCAGCCCGACGATGTAGCGTTCCTCGCGCGTCTCGAGCCCCTCGCGGAATTCGGTCACCGCGCCGTAGCCGGCGTCGGCAACCACCAGATGGTGGGGCAACTCTTCGGCGCGCAGCTCGTCGAGCAAGTCCAGCGCGATCTGCCACTTGGTCCGGAAGCCCTGCCGGTCGGGCGGCACCCCGGCCGCCGCCAGGCGCGTGGGGTTGTCGGTCCAGACTTCCGGCAAGTACAGGCGGAGCGCCAGCGGATAGTCGCCCTGCTGCCCGGCGTAGTGCCAGGAGACCGCCACCTGGCAGTTGCCGATCTTGCCCAGCGTGCCCGAATACTGCCGCGCCACCCCGACCGAGTGGCGGCCCTGCTTGGCGAAGCCAGTGTCGTCCAGCACCAGCAGGCCACTCTCGTCGGCGAAGGCCGCGGCCAGCCGCGCCCGGTAGGCTCGCAGGACCGGGGCCGGGTCCCAGGGGCTCTGGTTGATGAACTGCTGCAGGTTCTGCTCGTTGCCGCCGGGCACCCGACGACTCAGCGGCTCAATCGACTTGCGCTCCCCGTCCAGCAGCAGCCCGTGCAGGTACACCCGCCCCTGGCGGAACTGGTCGCTGCGCGGGAACAGCGGACGGTACGCCAGCGCGTACTCGCGCAGCCGCTCCAGCACCTCGCCATCCAGCTCCGGCGTGGCCGTCCGTCCCATGGCCCCGTCAGCCTACGCGACCGGACAGAACGACGACCCACCCCGACCATCACGGGCCCGTCACACCTGACGGAGCAGTACTAAGAGCGCGGAGCAGACGCCCTCAGTCGGGCCAGCCCTCGAAAAGTACATGACCGACGTGATGGCTATTCCGGGTGCGGAGCAAGTCACCGTAAAGAACCTTCGCCTATCACTTCTCTCCTGGCTCGTTGAAAGTTCACCGACAGCAGATCACGGAGGCCCTGGCCAGGCTGGTACAGAGGATCAATGACCCGGTCGGTGAGGGGTGAGTCGACAGCAGTGGCGTGTAATACCAAACCCGCCTAGACTTGCCGCATAATACAGGGAACGCGAGCGGGAGGGGTCGGGGTGGCACGGCG
>JALYGH010000164.1 GCA_030777205.1 Chloroflexota bacterium | reverse complement strand
CAGGCGTTCCAGCCGAAATGGTGCAGCTCGTCGCCCGGCTGCGGCATCGTCACCCGGCCGACCTCCCGGCCGTACTGCGGCGACCCAGGGTCGACGTCGAGCACGCACAGCGCGTCCGGCTTGCCGTTGCCGTCCGTGTTCAGCACGGCAACGTAGGCAAGCTGCTCCGCCGGGCCCTTCATCGCGTCGCGCGCCGAGGGATAGAAGCTCGGATCTGGTTGCCACTGTGCCATCGTCTCGTCTCCTCCGTGGATGCGAGGAACGGTTCAACTCTGGTGGACGCCGCGGTGCGGCAGGGCGGCAAGCCCGCGGCGGCGACCGCCGGGCGGTAGGGTGAGGCTCGAATCAGGGCCTGGCCGTGCCGTTGGTGGGAGAACGAGCTGATGCCACGGTTGCTCCCGGCCTGATGATTCGCACCATCGTGCGGAGATGTCGGTTCCGTCGGTAGTTCGATCCAGCCCAGGCGAACGGCGAGGAGGATCGCCCGGGACGTCGTGCTCGCCTCGAGCTGCGCTCGGATGTTCTTCTGTCGGATGTTCTTCTGCTAGTTCCGTGCCGTGTTCTGACTGATGACCAGCCGCTCTGCCACCCCGGCGACCGTCAGTCCATCGGCCAGTCCCTCGAGGATGTTCAACTGGCGCAATGGCGATCGCCCACGCGCCAAGCCGGCCGGGCCCACGGCGACCGAGTCGCCATCGACCTCGTTGCGTACCGTCCCGGCCATGGATCCGCCCGCCGGTCCTCGTCGAGTATCTCCTAGCATGGTGGCACTGGGCTCCAGTCGGGGCGGCTCGGATCCCGGGCGCGCCATCGGTCTGTGCGCCGCCCCGAATCTCGCGTGCGAGGCCGGAATAGTGCCAGGACGGACCCAGCCCTGGCCTGAACGATGCCTGAACGAGCCGCCCCGTTCAAGGTTTCGTCCCCGAGTGCCTCGAGTCACCGACCGCTAGGACATGAAGCGTCGCCCATCCCGAGCGAGGGCTGCACCGCGTGTCCGTGGGCTCGGTTCGGGTCAGTCCGCGGTGAGCAAGTCCTGCACCGCGGTGATCAGGGCCTCGGGCTGGTCGATGTGCACGTCGTGACCGGCCTTGGCGAGCCCCATGAGGTGACCTCGCCGAAGTTCCTGGACCACTCGGGTGGCGGTCGGAGCGCTGAGCGCCGCGCTCTCCGCGCCACGCCGCCGAGGCCGCTCTGGCTGGCCTGGCGCGGCGAGCCGCCGCCGGCCTGACATTCCTGCGCGGCGCTCACCCCGTGCTGAAGTCCGGGGCGCCTGGGCTTGTGCCGCGGCCACTCGACGTCGTTTGGGCGTCCTCCGGGGCGCTCACCCGCTGTGATCAGCCAAAGCCGCCTCAGGCCGGCCAGCGCAGGAAGCGGGCGATCGTGCCGTCGAAGATCTGGCTCCGGTCGGCCGCCGACAGGTTCGGCAGCGCGGCGTCCACGAAGTCGCGGGCGGCGGCGTAGGTGATCCGCTCGCCGAGCCGGCCGCGAAGCGCCGTGTAGTCGGTCGCCCAGGCCAGCCGCGCCGGCCCGAACAGGTCGTAGATGCGGCGGATTGAGTCGTGGAGGTCGGCGAACGGGAACGGCCGGCGCGACATCGTCGGCAGCGACGAGATCTTGAGGATGACGTTCGCGTGGGGAAGGAGCATCGCGAGGAGGTCCACGTGGGCGGCCAGGGCCTCCGGGCTGCGCTCGCGGGGCAGGGCGAGGTGGTCGCAGCTCAGCCGCAGCTCCGGGTGCCGCTCGGCGATGGCAGCGAGATCCTGGGGGCGGCCCGGGCGGACGACGTAGACCGGCACCCCGAGCCGCTCGGCTTCCGGCCAGAACCAGTCCAGGGCGCCCTCTTCGAGCAGTTGGGGGGCCGGCGGGCCTTCGAGCGAGAGCCGCACGCCGCGCATCCCCGGCTGGTCGAGCCACGTTTCGAGTCGCCGGCGTGCCTCGGGCGGGCGCGGGTCGAACCGTCCCATGACGACCAGGCGGGTCGGGTGGGCGGCCGCTGCCTCGAGGGCGTACGCGTTGGCCGTGTCGCTGTTGAAGCCGCTCACGAGCGGCGGTACCAGTACGGCGCGGTCGACGCCGTTCGCATCCAGGAGCGCGATGACCCGCTCGACGGTGAACGGCTCGGGCAGTTGCGGCGCGTGGTTGCGGTCCCAGGGCCGATCCGGGCGGTCGGCCTCCCAGATATGGAGCTGCGCGTCGGTGACGGTCATCGCCTGCCATCCACGGGGCTCGTGCTGGGGCCGTCATAGCGCCGCCGGACGCCGCCCGACGCTCGGCCGAACCGAATCGCCCGCCCGGGCGTACCCCGGCCGTACAATGTAGCGTGACCGTCCAGCCGCGTCCCGAGATCCCGTCCGCGACCGTGTCGTCGCCGGACGATTCACCGGCGTCCGGGCACGCCGATGCTCCGAGTCCGCCGCGCTCGGACGAGGACCTGCCGCGCCACATTCGCCAGCTCCGCGCCATCCGGGCCGTGCTCTGGGCGCTCGTCGGCGTGATGGTCGTTGCCTGGCTGTTCGTGGGCGGCGGGCTGGAGAGCCTCGCCAACCTGGGCGGTCCGGCGGCCTCCGGGGGCTCGGCGGACGTCGGCCAGCCGGCGCCGGACCTGCGCCTGCCGCTCGCCGGGGGCGGCGAGGTCAGCCTGGCCCAGTACCGCGGCCAGGTCGTCCTGGTCAACTTCTGGGCGACCTGGTGCACGCCGTGCCGCGCCGAGATGCCGGCGATCGAGCGAGCCTACCAGACGCATGGCCCGCACGGCTTCACCGTCCTGGCGGTCGACGTCCAGGAGCGCGAGGCCGACATCCTGGCGTTCCTCCGCGAGGTCGGCGCGACCTTCCCGTCGGCGATCGACACGAACGGCGAAGCCGCCCGCACCTGGCGGGCGGTCGGCCTGCCGACGTCATTCCTGATCGACCGCCAGGGGATCATCCGCGACGTGCGGGTCGGGCCGTTCACCGACGAGATGCTCGAGGAGCGGCTGAACCGCCTGCTCCACTCCTGACCCGGGACGATTCGTCCGGCCGGCCGCGGGCTTTACCGATTGCTCGTCCGCGCCCAGACTTGTTGCTCGGGCGGGGTCAGCTCTTCCGCCTGAGCAGCGAGTCAGGGGGCGCGTCGCACTGCACGGGATCTCCCTGGCGACCGAAGAGCAGCGAGGGGTGCCGAGCACCGAATCCGAGACGACTCCTGGCCACGCCGCGCACCAATGCGAAACATTAGCGGGTTGTAACAATAACGAAATGCGTTCGCCGGCAACGCGCCCACGAGAGGGATTGCAGGCTGGGCAGATCGCCCGAAGACTGGACCTATTGTCGAGCCCGTGGTGCATTACCGCGACCGGCGTCGTGGTGCGTCGGGATAGCGTCGCGGCTAGGCGCGGATAAAGAGACCAGTTGGCGTAAAGCGCCGCTGGCGCGCGTACTGGGGGGGGAAAGTGTATGGACGGTCGCCGGTTCGACGAGTTCACCAAGGCGCTGGCGACAGGGACCTCCCGCCGCACGGCCCTCAAGCGCCTAGCACTACTCTGGCGCCATGGCAGTGGAAGGACGCGGCTGTCCAAGTCGGGTGGCTGAGCGGGTGGGGAGGCGGATGCGGGCGTGGCAGGCCGGGCAGGCGATGACCAGGAGCAAGGCGGCGAGCAGCTCACGACGCGCGGCGGGCAGGTTGCGACTGGGGGGGGAAGCCGGTCGTCGTTCGACCGGCGGCATGGAGGAGCGCGTAGCACCAGATCAGGGCGGCCAGGGCGAGGTGGCGGTGCAGGCCCGGCCAGGTCCGGCCCTGGTAGTCGCCGAGCCCGAATTCCTGTTTGCCGTCCTGGTGGAAGCGCTCGACGGCCCAGCGCTGGTGGGCCAGGCGGAGTTGCTCGTCAAGCGGGCGGTCGTCGAGGGACCAGGCGAAGTACCACTTGGCCTCGCCGTCCTGGCCGGGCAGCGGGCGTTCGCCGATGAGCCACCCCGAGGGGCCGGTGGTGTCGCCCTGGGCGCGGTGCACCAGCAGGCGGCAGGCCTGGCGGTGGCTCCTCTGCTGCTGCGGATCGAGCACGGTGACGGCGGTCCACTCCTCGCCGGGCACACCGGCCGTCAGCGCCTGCGCGGTGTGCAGTGGCGCCACGTGGAGCGGATGCGGGCGGGTGCGTGGGCGCCCGCGACGGGGTGCCGCCGGGAGCGGTCGAGCCGTTGCCTCGGCGACCTCGGCAGGCAGCCGGGCGCCGAACGTCTTGGAGACCTGGACGACGTACGGCTCCCGCCACGCCTCCAGGCCGGCCAGGAAGGTCGGCACGTCGCCGTACCCCGCGTCCGCCGTGACCACCCCGTGCGCCACCCCGGCGGCACGGGCGCGATCCACCAGGCCGAGCGCCAGGGCCGGCTTGGTCGCGAACGTCGCCTCTTCGGGCACCCGCGCCGCCTGCCGCCGCCCAGCATCGGCCGCCCACTCCTGGGGCAGGTACAGCCGGGTGCCGACCGGCCAGTGGCTGCGCGGGTCGGTGTAGTGCGCCGTCACGACCGCCTGGCAGTTCGCGACCTTCCCCAACTCGCCACAGTACTGGCGCTTGACCCCGACCGAGTGCTTCCCTTGCTTCGGCAGCTCGGTGTCATCGATGCACAGCACGCCCGCCTGCGCGTCTGCGTAGCCCTCGGCGACCATCAACTCCAGCCGACGTTGCTCCAGGTCGTCGGCCTCCCAGGGGCAGTCCACCAGGAACTGCTGCAACTGCTCCAGGGTCGTCTCGGGCACCACCTCCGCCATCCGCTCGGCGTTCTTGCGTGGCAGCTCCGAGACCAGCCCCAACAGGTAGTGCGCACAGTTGCGCACCCCACTCGAGCGCGGGAACACCGCCCGGAACTGCTCGACGAACCGCTCCAGCGCCCCGCTCTCCACCTCGCCTACGACAATCTGCATCGACCTGCTCCCGTTCAGACCAGGCCCGCAAGCTTCACGCCAGAGTAGTG
>JALYGH010000163.1 GCA_030777205.1 Chloroflexota bacterium | reverse complement strand
ACCTTGCGGGCCCGCTCCGTAAATTTGTCGAATCGGTCAGCCATCGGATCTCTCCGTCTCTAGGTCGGTCCTCAAATTGTACCCCAATCGGTTCCACCGGGAACCGACAGGGTGAGAAAAGGGACGGCTCGAGCTCGCCAGGAGCCCGAGCCGTCCCTCGCTATTCGTGGGACGTGGAATCAGCCCTCAGCAAGACTGGCCGCGCGCGGCGCCCCGTCCGGCGCCTCTTCGGTCGTTTCGCCGGTGGCCTCGCCGCTACCGTTCCCACCGGTCACGGCCTCGAGTTGCTGCTCTGCGCCCGCCTCCGCCTCGGCATTCTGGGCGTCGGCCCCGGCCGTGTACGCGTCGCCCACGCCCGGGGTATCGATTTCGGACGCGACCGTTTCGCCGTCGGCGGCGGTGTCCTCGGCGGACGGCTCGACGGTGAATGAGCCGCCTTCGTAGTCGAACGCCTCGTCCTCGACCTGGCGCAGGCTCAACCCGAGGCGATGCCGCGCCGGCTCGATCCGGATGATCTTCAGCGGCAGCTCGTCGCCTTCGCGGACGACCTGCTTCGGGTGCGTGATCCGGTCCTCCGACAGCTCGGAAATGTGGATCAACCCCTCGACGCCCGGCTCGATCTCGGCGAACGCGCCGAACGCGGCCAGCTTGGTGATCTTGGCGTTGACGACCTGCCCGACCTGGTACTTCTCGTTGACGCGGGTCCACGGCTCGCCCTGGAGACGCTTCAGCGAGAGCGCGATCTTCTTGTTCTCGCGATCCACGCCGACGACGTACACGTCGACCTTGTCGCCGACCTTCACCACCTGGCTCGGGTGCGCCACCTGGCCCCAGGAGAGCTCGGAGAGGTGGACCAGTCCGTCCGCGCCGCCCAGGTCGACGAACGCACCGAAGTCGCAGATGCTTGAGACGACGCCGCTACGCGTCTCGCCCGGCTGCAGCTCGCTGAGCAGGCGATCCTTCTCGCGCGCCCGTCGCTCCTGCAGCGCTGCCCGCTCGGAGAGGATCAGCCGGTTGCGGCGGCGGTTCATCTCGATGACCTTGAGGAGCAGCGTGCGCCCCTTCATCGCCTCCAGCCGCGCCTCGACCGAATCCTCGGGGCCGCCGCGTCGGAGCTCGGCGATCTGCGAGAGCGGGACGAAGCCGCGGACGCCCTCGACGTTGACGACGAGGCCGCCCTTGTTGTGCTCGACCACCTCGCCCTCGACGGTCTCACCCGCCTCGAACTTGAGCTGGAGGTTCCGCCAGCCGCGCTCGGCACGCGCGCGCGTCAGGGAGAGGACGACCCGCCCTTCCTGGTCCTCGCCGGACAGCACCACCGCCAGCACGGTATCGCCGACGCTCGGCACCTCGGCACCGGGACCCGAGGGCACCTCGTTGATCGGCACCACCGCCTCGGACTTCGCGCCGATGTCCACCAGGAACTCGTCGCGGTCCGTGCTGACGACGACGCCTTCGACGACGTCGTTGCGGCGCCACTGTCGCATCGACTGCTCGTGCTCGGCGAGCCAGTCGCCCATGCCGCCGGCCGGCTGGCCGGCACCCTGCGCGCCCGTTTCCTCTCGGATGTCCCGGCCGTTCGCGGCCTCTTCCATAATCCGGTGTTACCCACCCTACTCCGCTAAGTAGAAGAAGTATACGCCACACTTCCCTGGTGAGCAACGGTCACGCAACGCTTGATGGGCTCGGTCCCGATCTGGGCCGCGACTCAACCGAGCCAATCCCGCGTGCTTCGGATGTGGTACCACCCGCGCCTGACCCGGCGCATAATATCGCGCCGGGGGTGCGGACGTGATGGCAGCCATGGACGGGGACCGCTGGCAGGATCGAGACGAGGAGGCCGTTCGCCGCGTCGTCGAGGGCATCACCCGGCGCATCGACCCCGCGGCGCACGTCCTCTTGCGCGAGCCGGGGCGCGCGGTCGATCCGCGGCTCGTTCGCTTCGCCCTGCTCCAGAGTGGTCACGCCGTACCCTTCGAGGTCTCGGAGGCGGAGTGGCGGCAGGTGCGCTCGGCCATCGGGCGGGAGCGGCTCGCGCGACGCATCGGCGCCGCGCTCGGCCTCCAGCCGCCGGATCAGATGACCGGTCCGCCGCGCGACTGAAGGCCCAGTCGGGCGGCCCGGGACGGTCGGGCGCTAGGCGGCCGACTCGGCCGCGACGTACACTCTCGCGTGGGTGTTCTTCGGCGGATCGCCCCGGCGTCGAGGCGACTCCGGGCACGACGATGCGTTTAGAGGATTGCAACAATGACGGCGAAGACTGGCGCGCTCAAGACGCCGATCGGCGATGAGCCCAAGGAGTGGGTCTGCCTGACCTGCCAATTCACCGTGACGAACGTCACGCTGCCGTACAAGTGTCCCCGCTGCGGCGCGTCGCGGGTGAAGTTCGTCATCAAGGGTGAGGCGGGCGAAGGTGAGTGATGAGAGGTGGGAGGCTCGTCTCTCACCTCCCTCCCAGCGCCTGATCGACGTCGGCGCAGATGTCGGCCGAGTCTTCGATCCCGATTGATAGCCGCACCAGGCCCTCGCCGATCCCGACGGCCCGGCGCTCCTCCGGCGTCAGGCCGCGGTGCGAGGCTACGACCGGGTAGAGCGTCAGCGTGCGGACATCGCCGAGCGTCGGGGCCGGCGCGATCAGCCGCAGGCGGTCCATGAACCGCCCGACCGACGCGCGGTCGCCGTCGCGCAGGTCGAACGCCAGCATCGCGCCGTAGCGGCCGCCGAGCAGCTCGCCGGCCAGCGCGTGCTGCGCGTGGGTCGGCAGGCCGGGATAGTAGACCCGCTCGACGCGCGAATGCTCGGCCAGCCAGCGAGCGACGGCCAGGGCGTTGTCGCACTGGCGGGCCATCCGCAGCGCGAGCGTCTTCAGGCCGCGGTGGCAGAGCCAGGCCTCGTTCGGCCCGAGTACCGCGCCGAGCAGCTTGGCGAGGTAGCGCAGCCGTGCGCCGGTCTCCGCGTCGGCCGCCGCCACCGTCCCGCCGGTGACGTCGCCGTGCCCGCCGAGGTACTTCGTCGCGCTGTGGACGACCAGGTCCGCCCCGTGCTCGATTGGGCGCAGGAGATACGGGGAGGGGAACGTGTTGTCGACGAGCGTCTTGGCACCGGCGGCGGACGCCAGCGTTACCAGCGCCGGCAGGTCGAGCACCTTGACCAGCGGGTTCGAGACCGTCTCGAGGTACACCAGCTTCGGGCGCTCGGCAAGTGCGCGCTCGACGGCCGCGTGGTCGGTCATGTCCACGAACCGGACCCGCACGCCAAGCTCGGCGAAGTGCGTCGTCAGCAGGACGCGCGTCAGCCCGTACAGATCCTGGGTGGACAGGATGGCGTCGCCGGGGCCCACCCCCGCCGCCAGGATCGCGGCGTGAATGGCGGCCATCCCGGAGCCGAACGCGGCTGCGATCGGCGCGCCCTCCAGCGCCGCCACCGCCTCCTCGAAGGCGCGAACGGTCGGGTTCGCGTCGCGGGTGTAGTAGTAGCCTTCGCGCCGGCCGGCGAACACCTCGTCGAGGGCGTCGAGGCTGGGTAGGTAGAAGCCGGAGGCGTTGTAGATCGGCGTCGACGTCGGCCGCCAGCCGGATGGCTCGTCCTCGCCGCCGACAGACGCCTCGCCGGCGTGCGCGGCCAGCGTGTCGAAAGACCAGCCAGACGAACGAGCGGCGTCGCCTGGAACAGAACTTGGCATGGGGGCTCCTCGGTCGGAACGGCACGGTCGGCGGCGTCGGGCTGATCAGCCCGCCCGGCGTGCTGGGAGATCGCGGGCAGCGTCGATGAATTGTGGCACGGACGGACGCCGAGCCCGGCGCGATGGATCCGGGATCGGGCCGGCCGCGCCCCGGCGCGCGTCAGCGTTCGTGGACGACCTGACCGTCGAACACGGTCATCGCGATCTCGGTATCAAGCAGCTCGGCGGACGGGACGGCGTACGGATCGCGGGAGAGGACGACGAGGTCGGCGAGCTTGCCGGGCGCGAGTGAGCCGAGATCTCCCTCCCACCCGGCCGCCGCCGCGCTGGCGAGCGTGTAGGCGTGGATCGCCTCGGCGACGGTCAGGCGCTGCGCCGGATACCAACCACCGGGCGGCGCACCGTTCGGCCGCTGGCGGGTCACGGCGGCGTGGATCCCGCGTAGCGGATCGGGCGGCTCGACCGGGCAGTCGGTGCCAAAGGCGAGCTGCGCGCCGCCGTCAAGCAGCATGCGCCAGGCGTACGCGGTCCGGCAGCGGGCGCCCCAGCGGCGGTCGGCGACGTCCATGTCGGAGGTCGCGTGGAGCGGCTGCATCGAGGCGACGACGCCGAGGCGGCCGAAGCGCGGCACGTCATCGGGGTGGACGAGCTGGGCGTGCTCGACGCGGAGGAGCTGCGTGCGCGCGGCCGGGTGATCGTCGGCGCGGACGATCTCGGCAGCGTCGAGGACCAGCCGGACGGCGGCGTCGCCGATCGCGTGGGCGGCCACGCCGATGCCGCTCGCCCACGCCCGGCGAGTCAGGTCAACAAGCTCGTCCCGGTCCAGCGTGGCGATGCCGCGGTCGTCGGGCGAGTCCTCGTACGGCTCGAGCATCGCGGCGGTCCCCGAGCCGAGCGCGCCGTCCGCGAACAGCTTCAAGAGGCCGATCCGGATCCGCTCGCTGCCGAAGCCCGTTCGTAGCCCGACCTCCAGCGCGCCCCCCAGACTGTCACGGGTGAGCCCGGCCGAGACGCGCAGCGTCAGGCCGTCGGCGTCGTCGACGAGCTGGAGCGCCTGGAGGGCCTGCTGCCCCTCGAAGTTAACCAGCGCGGTGATGCCGACTGCGTTCAGCGCCCACTGGCCGTCCCGCAGCAGCTCGGCGCTCGTCTCGACCGAAGCGCGGTCGGCGAGTGCCCGGACAGCCCCGCCGGCCGCCTCCAGCAGCACGCCGGTCGGCTCGCCGTCCGCGTCGCGCACGATCCGGCCGCCCGGCGGGTCGGGCGTGTCGCGGGTGATGCCGGCGCGGGCGAGTGCCGCCGAGTTGGCCCAGACGGCGTGGACGTCGCGGCTGAGCAGCATGACCGGGCGGTCGGGGCTCACCGCGTCGAGGTGATGTCGCGTCGGGAAGGCGGCGCCCGGCCAGAGGTTGCGGTTCCAGCCGCGGCCGAGCACCCAGGCATCCGGCGAGAGTTTGCCCGCCGCCTCGCGGACGAGCGCGACGACGTCGGCGACCGACCGCAGGCCGTCGAGCTTCAGCCGATGACGCTCGTGGCAGTACCCGAGCAGGTGAAAATGGGCATCGACGAAGCCGGGCAGGGCCGCCCGCCCGCCCAGCTCGATCCGCTCAGCGCCCGAACCGGCCATCTTCAGGACGTCGTCTGTCGAACCGACGTGGGCGATCCGGTTGCCGACGATCGCCACGCCCTCGGCCAGCGGTCGAGCCGGCTCCTGCGTGTAGACGCGACCGTTGACGAGCGCCAGCCGACCGGGCATGTACACGTCAGGCCGCGGCCGCTCGCTCGCCATAATCAGAGCCCCCGCGGGATGTTCCGGTCGATCTGGATGCGCTCCGCCGTCCGCCCTTGCTCGCCGTCGCGTACCTTGGCCCGGATGGCGCCGCGCCCGGTCGGACGGGCGCTTCGATACGGGCTCCGTCGAGAACCCGCGCCAATCTGGCACAACACGACCGGGGTTCCTCGGAAACCTTGACTGGCGTCCGTGTAGAGCGGCGATCTATCCATTCATCCTATCCGGACCGGTCGTGTGACGCTACCATTGCGAGGAGGCCCCCCAGCAGACCTGCATCCCGCTCGGGCGGCCCCGGTCCTACGTGAAGGGAGGCAACCATGCCGGAGCAGCGCGTCGGCCTCATCGGGCTCGGCTCGATGGGCCGCGGGATCGGCAAGAACCTGATCAAGCACGGCTTCCCGCTAGCGGTCTACGACGCCAATCTGGCGGCGGTCGAGCCGCTGCAAGTGCTCGGGGCCGACGGGGTCGACTCGCCGCGGGCCGTGGCCGAGCGCTCGGACGTCGTGGTGACCGTGCTCCCGAACGGGCCGGACGTCGAGGCCGTCGCGCTCGGGACGGACGGCATCGCCTCCGGGGCGCGGGCGGGCACGATCGTGATGGACTGCAGCACGATCGACCCCGCCGCGTCGGTGGCGCTGCACCGGGCGCTGCGGGAGCGCGGGATTCGGATGGTCGACGCCGGGATGGGGCGCTCGTCGAAGGAGGCCGACGAGGGGACTCTGCTGTTCATGGTCGGCGCCGAGCCGGAGGACTTCGAGGCCGTCCGGCCGCTCCTCGAGGCGACCGGCAGCGACGTGTTCCACGTCGGGCCGCCGGGGCACGGCATCACGCTGAAGATCGTCCACAACCTGCTGTCGCTGACGATGCTGGCCGCCAGCGCCGAGGCGATGGTGCTGGCCGGCAAGGCCGGACTGGATCTGCGCCGAACGCTCGAGGTGCTCCAGGCGAGTACGACCGGCCACGGCCACCTGCGGGCGACGATCCCGAACCAGGCCCTGACCGGCGACTACACGCCCGGCTTCCGGACCGTGCTCGGCCAGAAGGACCTTCGGCTCGGGCACAACTTCGCCGCCAGCCTGGGCGTGCCGCTCCAGACGCTGGCGATCTCGGGCGAGCTGTTCACGGCGACCGTCGCGAAGGGCCGCGGCGACTGGGCGAGCGGCGCCATCGTCACCGTGCTGGAGGAGATCGTCGGCATCCGGCTGGCCGACCTCGCCGCCCAACAGCAGCAGGCCTGATTGGCCGCGCGTCGGAGCGCAACGCTCGGGTCAGTACTCGGAAGAGTACTGGACTCAACGCCGCCGTCGAGCGGGATGCTGGCGTCAATCTCGAACCTCGGCGCATGCCCCGCCTGGTAGACCCGAGCCGTGATGCCAAGGGCATCGAGGGCTAACCGCTTTTCCTGGTAGGTCATCCCGCCGAGGTTTGCCGCTACCGTGCGGCACCACGCGGCCAGTTGGTCAAGCCGGTCCTCGGCTAGCGCCCACGCGTGGCGGCGCTCAACAATGGTATCTCGTTCTTCGATCAGACGTCGTCGCTTGCCGCTCAGCGCTTCGAGCTGGGCGTACACCAATTCGGCTGAGTCTTCATCGAGGCGTGCCAGGTGGCCGACGAGCTTCTCCCGCTGGCGATCAGCCTGGGCTATGAGTTGGTCAACGCGGGCCAGGTCATCCTCGCTCGGGTCGTCTCGTCGCATGCGCTGAATCTGCTCCCCGATCACATCGGGGTCAGTGAGTATCGCGGCGACCCTCGACCAAACCGCATCATCGAGGGT
>JALYGH010000162.1 GCA_030777205.1 Chloroflexota bacterium | reverse complement strand
CGCCAGGACCAGGTAAAGAGGTACACGAGCAGGGGGTACGTCAGCAGCAGGGCGACGTAGCCCCGTGCGCTTGGGCGGCGGACGGCAACCCAGGCGGCCCAGCCGAGGCCGAGCAGGGCGAAGAGCGCGACCAGCGTGTCCAGCCCGCGGCGTAACACGGTTGGCACGAACAGCGCCCCCTCCGCCCGTCCGGCCGAGCCGATCAGGCCGTTCGCGCCGCGATCGAACGCCTTGCTCGCCTCATATGCCAGGTCGGCCCGGAAGCGCTCGTAGTCGAGCAGCACGTACGGGGAGGTCGCGAGGAAGAAGCAGGCCGTCAGCAGCCCGGCAAGCCAGATCCGGTAATCCAGGCCGATCCTGCGCACGACTCCAATCGACCCGCCACCTGCACGACAGTGTCGCGCGACGTGGGCAACGACGAGCGTGATCGCCGCCAAGGCGCTCGGGTATTTCGTACCGGCGGCCGCACCGGTCGCCAGGGCGGCGAGGACGTACCAGCGGGTGCGCCCGTCCTCGAAAATGCGCAGGCAGGCGAAAAGCGCCAGCGTCACGAATGCCGTCGTCGGGACGTCCGGCGAGGCGATCTTGCTGTGTTGGACGTGGAGCGGGGCGAGTCCCAGGAAGCCGCAGGCCAGCAGGCCGACGAGCGCCGGACGCGCCACGCCGAATGCCCGCGCCACTCGCTCGGTGACGAGGTAGAGCGGGATCAGGGTCAGCGTGCCGGCCAGGGCCGCCGCCGCCCGCCCCGTCCCGTACACGAATGTCGGGTTGTCCAGTGGCGCCGGACCGAACGGCGCGCCGACGAGCAGGCTCAATGAGGCGCCAGCCTTCACCAGCACGGCCAGCACGTAGAGCCAGAACGTCGGGTAACTGAAGTACTCCGGGCGGAGGGTGCCCGTCGCGGCCATCGCGCGGACGTCTTCCATCACCCTGCCTTCGTCCGGGTAGAAGACGGAAGGCAGGCTGTAGTCCAGGCCCCACCAGCGCACGCCGGACGCGATGACGATGACGACCGCCAGCACCCACCGGTCCGGGCGCGCACCGGCCAGAGCAAGCCTACCGGGGCGTGCCCGGTGGGGCCGGTCGGCGGTGGACGCGGCGGTCGAGGACAGCGCCACGCGGTCGGGCTCCGCGATCGTGGGATACGTTGTCGCACATCGACAGCGTGATGTCGGGGCGCGACGACGCCGGAGTACACCATACGCCCGTCCTCGGCCGCAAGCGTCCGGCGAGGTCGGGCGCGTTATGTGGCGGATGGGTGATGGAGAACGTATCCCCGCCCCCATCTACCATCCCCGATTCCCTATTCGACGTACTCCTTGAAACGCTGCTTGAAGGGCATATCGCGGCGGAGCTTGCGCAGCGCCTCCGTTTCGAGCTGGCGCGCCCGCTCGCGGCTGATCCCCAGCTCCTGCCCGACCTCGGCCAGCGTCCGCTCGCGGTTGTCGCCCAGGCCGAAGCGCAGCCTCAGCACTTCGGCCTCGCGCTGGGTCAGGCGCTCGCGCAGGCTGCGATCCAGCATCTGGTGCAGCACCTCGTCCTCGGCCTGCTCCGACGGCGCCGGCGAGGACGCATCGGCGATGAGGTCAGCGAGGGTCGACTCCTGCTCCTCGCCGATCGGCGTCTCGAGCGAGATCGGCACCCGCGCCGCCCGGAACGCCTCGCTCACTCGATCGGCGTCGATGCCCATCCGCTCGCCGATCTCGGCCGGCGTGGGCTGGCGACCCAACTGGATCTCCAGCTCGCGGGCCGTATTGTACAGCTTGGTGAGCTGCTCGACGATGTGGACCGGCAGGCGGATCGTGCGGCTCTGCTCCGCGACGGCCCGGCTGACGGCCTGGCGGATCCACCAGTACGCGTAGGTGCTGAAACGGAAGCCCCGCCGCCAGTCGAACTTGTCGACGCCGCGCTGGAGGCCGATGTTGCCTTCCTGGACGAGGTCGAGGAACGACATCCCGCGCCCGAGGTACTTGCGGGCCACCGACACGACCAGCCGCAGGTTCGACTCGATCAGCCGCGTGCGGGCCGCCTCGCCGACCTGGACCTCCGCTTCGAGCCGCTCGCGCTCGGCCGGGTCGGTCACGCCCGCGTCCAGCCGGGCCCGCGCCGCCTTGCCGGCCTCGAGCTCCTTGGCCAGCGTGACTTCTTCCTCGGCCGTCAGCAGCGGCGTCCGGCTGATCTCGCGCAGGTAGAGCGCGGCGGGGCCGCCCGCCAGCAGCTCGTCGGCGGCTGCCGACGCCGCCTCGGCTTCTTCCCGATCCGCCCGTCGCCCGGTGAACGCGGCGGGGCCATCCTCGGCCAGCTTGCCGAGGTCGTCCCACGGACTGGCCTCGGCCTCGTCGACCAGGTCGATGCCGGCCTCGCGGGTCAGCTCGACCGCCTCGCCGAGGTCGACCGGCGACCCGGAGGCGAGCTGCAAGAGCTCCTCGAGCGTAATCCAGCCCCGCTCCCGCGCCGCCGCCACGTACGCCAGGTCTCGTTGCATATCTTCTTGTCCATCGGTCTTGGTATGCGGCATCTGCATCTCTATGAAACCCCTCCATCAGCACACCAGCACGGCGCGTGCCGTGGCCTCCCGTCTCGGAAGCGGGAGCCCCGGGCCGAGAGACTGGGACGGGGAGCCGACCCGTCAGCTCCCGCAATACGAGGCGCAGGCGAACCGGGTCGCCAGCAGCGGGACGTGGTAGTGTCGCGTCACGTCCCGCACCTCGAAGTCGATCGTAGCGCGGCGAAAAAACGGCGCCACGTCACCTTGGCGATCGAAGTACGCGCCGAGGTCGAACGAGATTCGGTACTCGCCCGGGCGCAGATCCCCGCCCGCCAGGTCCGGGACGCGACCGTCCTCGTTCGTCTCGGCCGCCGCGACCGGCACGAACGTCTCGCCGTCGCGGCGCTCGAGCGTGACGGCGACCCCGCGCGCCGGCTCGCCGCGCTCGTTGTCGAGGACGTGGGTCGAGATGGAGGGGCGACGCTGGGCGGTCATACTCGCCTCCGGCGGCTGGTTCCGCTTGCTCGGCGCTCGGGGAGCACGCGCCGGCCGTGGCCCGGCGCGGCGAGCACCTCGCCGTCGCGGTAGACGAGCCGGCCGCGCACGATCGTCGCTGCCACTCGTCCGCGGAACGCCGTCCCGACGAACGGGCTGATCGGCCAGCGGGTCCGGAGC
>JALYGH010000161.1 GCA_030777205.1 Chloroflexota bacterium | reverse complement strand
CCGGCCGCGACCTTCGCCCGGGAGTACCGCTCCTCGACCAGCCGGCGGCCGGCCCCGCCGAGGCGCTCCCGCAGCCCCCGATCATCGGCCAGGCGGGCGATCAGTTCCGCGAGCGCCCCGCCGTCGTTCGGCGGCGCGACGAGGCCGGCTCCGCTCGACTCGACCAGCGTCGCTGCCACGCCCTCGCCGGCGAACGCGATCGGCCGGGCCATCGCCATTGCCTCGAGCACCCGCACGGGAAGCTGGCCGCGCGTGACCGGCAGCGGCAACAGCGCCCCGACCGAAACGTCGGCGGCGGCGTAGAGGTCGCGTACGCGGGCGTGCGGCTGGGCCGGCAGGAGCGCGACGTTGTGGAGGCCGGATCGCTGGACCTCGCCCTCGACCGTCCGCTTCAACGACCCATCCCCGACGATCAAGACACGGAGGTCGCCGCGCGCGGCGAGGCGGCGGGCTGCGTCGAGCATCACGTCGTAGCCGTAGACGTTGCTGACCGTCCCGATGCAGGCCACGAGCGTCGCGTCGTCCGCCACGCCCAGCTCGCGCCGGACCTGTTCGCGCCCTGCCCAAGCCCTCCCCGGGTCGAAGAACGCTGCGTCCACGCCGTTGGTCACTAGGTCGATCTTGTCGGCTGGCACGCCGCGCGCTACGAGCTGCGTCGCCCAGCGCTCGGTCACCACGATCACACGGCGACTCATCCGGTACACGGCTCGCTCGAACAGCTCGGCCGCCCTGATCACGAGCGGATTGCGCAGCGCGCCCAGCTGGATCGCGACGGCCGGCCAGAGGTCGGAGACATGGAGCACCAGCGGCGCGCGCAGCATCGCCCCGAATAGCGCGCCACTGAGTCCGACGAGCAGCGGGGGACTCTCGACTAGGATCACGTCGCGCCGCCCGACCCACGGCAGCGCCAGGGGCGCGCTCGCCGCGAACGAGAGCTGGTTCGCCAGTCGCAGCCTGATCGAGCCGCCCGGCCGCGCCCAGGTCCAGGTCCGCACGACCGGGATGCCGTCGATCCACTCGCGGACGAGGCGGCGCCCGCGATAGGCGGCCGGGATGACGCCCGTCGGGTAGGATGGCAGGGCGGTGACGACGCGCACGTCGTGGCCGCGCGAGCGCAGGAAGGCGGCCGTCCCGCTCAGCCGGGTCTGCGGGGCGCCAACTTCCGGAGGGTAGTGGTGGGTCAGGATCAGGACGCGGAGGGTGGACATCAGGCGCGGATGATACCGGCGGCGGCGACTCGATCGGCACGTCCGCCGGACGGCCCGGTGTCGGAGATCGGCCTGGGCGAGACGCGCCCGGCCGACGACCGAGGGTTACGCGTCCTGATGCTCGACCCGAACGCGAGCACCCCGCCGTACGACCGCGCCCTCTGCGCCGCCCTCGCCCGGGCCTGCTGCGACGTCACCCTCGCCACCTCTCGCTTCCTCTACGAAGACCTGCCCTCGCCGCGGGGCTACCGGATCCAGGAAGCGTTCTTTCGACTGGTCGGCGGCCGACTAGGGCGACGCCTCGGGCTCGCCGACCGCCGCGCCCGTATCCGACGCCTGCTCAAGGCCGCCGAGTACCCGCTCGACTGGGCCCTGCTCCTCGCGGGCATCGAGCGCCGCCGACCGGATGTCGTCCACGTCCAGTGGGCGGTCGCGCCGGCGCTCGACCTCCGCATCTGGCAACGACTCCGCCGGCTCGGCATCCCGATCGTCTACACCGCCCACAACCTGCTGCCGCACGCCGCTCGGCCCGGCGACGCCGAGCGCTACGGGCGGCTCTACCGCGCCGCCGATGCGCTGATCGTCCACGGCGAACGGGCGGCCGAGGCCCTCGCCGAGCGCTGGGCCGTCCCTCCCGAGCGGGTGGTGGTCGCCCCGCACGGGCCGCTCCTGGAGGAGGAGCCGGAGCTCCCCCGCGACGTCGCCCGCCGCCGCCTCGGCCTGCCGCTCGCCGCGCCGCTCGTCCTGTTCGCCGGCCTGATCGAGCCATACAAGGGACTCGACGACCTGCTCGCCGCGTTCGCCAGGCTCACCCCGGCCCGCCCGAACGCGCGCCTGGTCATCGCCGGCAAGCCGAACGTGCCGCTCGCCCCGATCCGTGCCGATTTGGCCCGGCACGGCCTCGCCGAGCGGACGATCATCGACGCGCGGTTCCTCCCGAAACTCGAATTGGCCGCCTACCTCTGCGCCGCCGACGTCGTCGCCCTGCCGTATCGCGCGGCAACCTCGAGCGGCCTGCTGCTCGCCGCGCGGCGGTTCGGGCGGCCGGTCGTCGCCACGGCCGTCGGCGACCTCGCCGAGCTGATCGTCGACGGCGTGAGCGGCCTGCTCGTGCCGCCCCGCGACCCGGCGGCCCTGGCCGCCGCGCTGGACCGCCTCCTCGCCAACCCGGCCCTCGCCGCCCACCTCGGCGCGGAGGGCCAGCGAACGACGTTGGCGGAAGGCGGCTGGGACGTCGCCACGCGCCGAACGCTCGACGCTTACGCCCGGGCGGCACGGCACGCCGTGACGCCGTGACTCGGAAGCCTATGCCTGGTGGAGCAGCCTGATTCGGTGCGCTTCGCTGTCCGCGACGTAGAGTCCCCTGCCACTGTCGGCGAACAGCCCATGTGGGCGCGCGAGCCGACACGCCAGCGGATCGGGCTCCGGGCCGTCGCCGCGCTCGCCGGTCCCGAGGACGGTCGTGATCGTGCCGGTGGCCAGGTCGATGGCGCGGATCGCGTGGTTCTCGGTGTCGGCGACGTACAGGTATCCATCCGGTCCGTAGGCGAGCCCCTTCGGCCCGGCCAGCGTCGCCTCGCGCGCGGGGCCACCGTCGCCGGTATAGCCCTGGGCGCCCGTGCCGGCCAGGTGCTCGATCCGCCCCCGGGTCGGATCGATGCGGTAGATCGCGTTGCCCTCGCGGAGCGCCAGGTAGAGCATCCCGTCGGCGCCGACGACGATCGTGCGCGGGCCGTTGAGCGGAGTCCCGGCGATCGGCGCACCGTCCGGCGTCGGTTCGCGCCCGCCGGTCCCGGCGTAGGTGTCGATCGTGCCGGTAGCGAGATCTACCCGTCGCACCCGGTGGTTGCCGATGTCGCAGATCAGCAGGTCGCCCCGCGCGTCGAACGCGATGCTGTGCGGCATGTTGAGCTGCGCCCGCGCGGCCGGTCCGCCGTCCCCGCCGAAGCCCGGCGCGCCGGTGCCGGCCACCGTCGAGATGGTCCCGCGCGTCCGGTCTATCTTGCGGACGGCGTGGCTGTCCCGCTCCACGATGTACAGGTCGCCGGCTCGGTCGAAGCACAATTCGTGCGGCATGTTCAGCGCCGCCTCGGTGGCCGGCCCGCCATCGCCGGCGTAGCCCCGCGCGCCATTTCCGGCCACCGTCGTCATCGCCGTCGTCCCGAGATCCAGGCGGCGGATGCGCTGGTTGCCGAGGTCGCAGAAGTAGAGGGCGCCGTCCGGCCCGATCACGAGCCCGTACGGGTCGTTGACCTGCGTATCGGAGTAGCCGGCGGTGCCGGTCCCGACGACCGTCTCGACGATTGCCGCGTTCGTGCTCGTCCGCCGGCCAGATTGTCCCGCGGCCATCCGTGTCACTCCTGTCGCGTCTCGTCGTGCCGGTGCACCCCGGGATCGCCGGGCCGGTACTCCGGTCGAGCGATCATAGCACCGCCCCTCGATCAGAGTGATCGACGATCGGCAACTCTCTGCCACCCGGCCATCGCGCACGGGGCACCAAACGCGCTGACGCCGCCGAGTCCTGGGCACGGATGTTGCTTTCGCGGCGGCCGTGCGGAGGTGATATGACCACGATCCTCGTGGTCGACGATGCGCCCGAGGTCCGCGACGTGGTGGCGACCTTCCTGGCCGACGAGGGGTTCGAGGTTGCCGCCTGCGGCAGTGCCGAGGACGCGCTGGTGCGGTTAGCCCTCGCGCTCCCCGACCTGCTGATCCTCGATGGGCGTCTGCCCGGGATTTCCGGGTGGGAGTGCCTCCGTCAGCTGCGTAGGTCGGATCGTACGGCGCGGCTCCCCGTCCTGATGCTGACCGCGGCCGTCGACGACCTGGAGAAGGGCAGGCAGGAGCCGCCCGACGACTGCACGACCTACCTCGCCAAGCCCTTCGAGATCGACGATGTGCTCGCCGCGATCCACGGCGTCATCACAGCCTGCGATCAGGAACCCCTGGCGCTCGGGGCCGGCGTATCATGAAGCAGCGCCCCGACCGAGCCGACTCACTCATCGGCGGCCGGCAACGAACGCTCGGTAGCAAGCAGCGTTGAGGGCTGGCTCCGGCCCGCCCGCGATGAAGGCGCTCATGGCAAGCCCCGGCCAGGCGCGACACCCCGAATCTCTGCCGCGTCACCACTTCGACCTCGCCGTCGGGCTTCACGCGCGGGGCGTCGTGGTGTTACGCTATGCAACACCATGACCTACGTCGCCGCTCCCTCTGTCGCTACAGTGCGGGCGCCGGGTGACGCGCCCGGCTTTTACAGCGTCTCCGAGGCGGCGACGCTGCTCGGCGTAAACCGGGTCACTATCTGGCGCTGGATCCGCGACGGGCGGCTGCCTGCCTCGCGGCTCGGGCACCGCACCACCCGCATCGCGCGAGAAGATCTGGAGCGGGCCCTGTCCCGGGTCGTACCGATCGATGCTCCGCTCCATTCCGTGCCGGACTCGAATGGCCGGGCAGAGACGGCGGACGGCCCGGCCGGCGAGCACGTGGCCCAGTTCTATGTGGCCGACGAGTTCGTCCTGAACGCGGCGAGCGACTTCGTCGGCGCGGCCCTCCGGGCCGGCG
>JALYGH010000160.1 GCA_030777205.1 Chloroflexota bacterium | reverse complement strand
GGGCTCACGAGCGCGGCCGATACGAACAGGACGCCGGCAGCGCCGGCGAGCGTGGCCGTGACGCCGCGCCCTCGTGGTATGCGCAGACGATCGCGCAGGCGGAACGGATTCGCGATCACGAAGATGGCGAGGGCGCTCAGGAGCGCGAGGCCGCCCGAGAGCGGCCCGGCGGTGGCCGTTGCCCCAATCGACAGCAGCGCCACGAAGAGGGCCAGGACACAGAGGACCAAGGTGAGCACGAGCCGAATCACGCGCTCCCCTCATTCCGCTCGGAATGCCCCACCTGCCAGTTCTCCGTGCGGCAGATCGGACACACGGTTTGCCGATTGGCTTGTGAGACCCGCTGAGCTATCGCGGCCCCGGTCGCCAGTGAGAACAGGCCACTTCCGGCGCTGGGTGGCTGCCAGCCGGTTGCCCAATGGATCGCGCCGGCGCCGAGCCACAGTGCGAATGCGGTGAGTGCAAAGCCGCCGAGGCCTCCCACGAGGCTGAGCCCAGAGCCACGACTCGACGTGACGGTGATCGGGCTGACATGCTGGCGGCAGTTCGGGCACCAGGCGTCGACGCTCACAGGACATCGGGGCGCACGACGGTTTCTCGCAGCAGTCGGATGACGTCGGCATCGTCGGCCGTGTGCCCGGTGGAGCGCTTCAGCTCACGGCGTATCTCCGTGATCACGGTCGGCGAGAGGACGATCTGCGCGAGCGACTTCGGGGACGTCGCCAGCCGCGCCTTCCACAGCTCGTCGATCTGGCGCCGCCGGAACGACTCCCGGGATAGGTAGAAGAGCATGCTCGCCTAGTGCTGGGCGCTGTCGGTCCCGAGCAAGTCAATCTCGAAGGCGAGGTCCACGACGACGGGCAACCCGCCCGTCAGGTGGTAGACCTGCCACTGTGCGCCGTTGGTGAGGACGATCCACTCGACGCCCTCATTCACGGCGTACATCTCGACCTGGCGGAGGTGCCTGGCCGAGAGCTTGGTGGTGCAGCGCTTCACTTCGATGAAGGCGACGAGTTGCTTATCGATCCTGACGCCGTAGTCGGCGAACTCGCCCTTGACCTGGTACTCGGTCGTGAGGTCGCTGTACTTGTCGTACCCGAGCCCCTCGCAGAGGAAATCGGTCACCAGGAGGCGGGTGTCGCCTTCGTTGGCGTCGCGGGCGACGAGGTCAGCGAGCGGCTTCGAGAACCGGCGAATTGCGGTCCGGACGCGCTCGCGGGCGTCGTGCTCCCACTTGGGACCCTGCCGCGGAGCGGCCGCCTTCTTCTGGACATCGGCCGTCGGCTCATCATGCTCAACGACCCTGAGATGTTGCGCTGCCTCCTGTACCACTGCCCTACCCACTACCCGATAGGAACGCCGCTTTGCTCGCGACTCCCCGGCTACTTGACGCCCACTGCGCCCCGGTATGCCAGTGCGACCGTGACGAGCCCGTGACATCGAGCATGACGGTTGCGAACAGAAGTCGAGACGGGGCGAACAATCCCGTTCGGCGCGAGGCGCCCTGATCGTGGGCTTATTGGCGAGTCGCTGCCCCGATGGCGGCCTATGCTTGCCGCTCGCCCTCCGGATCGTCGGCGCGGTGGACGATCGGCTCGCGCCCCTCTACCACGAGCAAACGTTCAGCCGGGTGCATGAGCAGGCCGGCCACGTGCCAGTCCAGAGGGTCGAACAGGGCCGCGGGCACGTCGGGCCGACCCTGGCGAATCAGTCGGCGCAGCGGGCCGTGGTCGCCGAGGTGCCCGAGCTGGGCTCGGCACGCCCGGCTATCCTCCGCGCTCGGGCCCTACCCTGGGGCGCGCCAGCCGTGCCGCTCACGGGTAGAGACGGTGATACCCCATACCGTCACGCTCGGAGGTGCCCGTGGCCTCAGCTCAGCCCCGCGACGTCACCATGCCTGCCGCAGCTCCCCTTCCCCCACGGTCGGGGGAAGGGGCCGGGGGATGGGGGCCTCGACGAGAACCCCGTTTCTGCGAGAACGAACCCAATCGCCTCCTGGTCGTCCGGATCCGGAGACCACAAAAAGCCAACCGGCGACCACCGAAAGCCACCCGGCGACGACGAAAAGCCACGCCGGTACCACCGGGATCCACGCGAAACCACGCCGGTCACGCCGTGCGGACCGATCGCACAATCGCCGACCGGCATCTACGGGTATCCGATGCCCCGCCGACCGGCGGCCGCCTACCCCGTCAAGGCTCGGCGACTGCCGGCTCCTCCTTCACCGCCCGCCCGGGTTGGCTGCCCTACTTGACCTTGTACGCGATGACGGTGCCGGCCGTGAACTGGGGGGGATTCGGCACGAGGCCGGCCAGGTGCTCCTCGACCCACTTCGCGGCCCGCCGGGTGGATTCGTCCGCCCCGGCCCGGTCCTCGAAGACGCTGATCGAGGCGACGACGTCCCCGCCCGTGTGCAGCGCGCAGTAGGCGAGGAAGCCCGGGATCTCGCTGATGATCGGGACTAGGCCCTCGTTGACCTGCCGCCGCAGGTCGTCGATCGCGTGGGGATTGAGGCCTTCGTATCGCCGCATGATGGCGTACGGCCCGCCCGTTGCCGACGACTCCGTCCCTACCTCGTGGGGCTCCTCCGGGATCCCCACCGGGGGTTGGAAGTCGCTGTACCCCCTGGACTCCGCCATGTCCGCCTCCTCGTACCCCTGGCGACGCGCGCCGTGCGCTCATCACCGTCGAGCGGCCGCGGGATCGACGACGCGCTTGCGCAGACTTCGCGGCCGGGCAGCCGTCGCCCTGTCGAGGCCATCGCCGAGACCGCATGCGCCGTGAGGGCGACTCCGAGCCGGCGGAGCCGCCTGCCATCCGTCACCGATTCGGTGACGCTCGCGCGGTCCGGCACCTACGTGCTCTGCGTCGCCACCTGGCGCAGCTCCGCGATCCGCTCGTCGTAGTTCAACTGGTACACCCCGCGGACGTCGAAGCTCATCAGATCCATGAAGGGCTGGAGGAAGGCCGTCAACTCGCGGGGGTCGTCATACTCGACCAGGAGGAAGCCCGCCCCGCCGCCGACCAGGTTGTACCAGCCCCTGATCCGCTCCGGGTGGTTCAGGCCGGCATCGTGCTGCTGGACGACCCGCTGGGCTACCTGCTGACGTGTCGTGTTCGGGAACCAGGTGAAGGCACAGTACCAGAGCATGCGTCACCATCCCTCGTCGTGATCGCCGCGCGTCGGTCTCCTGCGGGCCTGACTCTGCACGGCGCATGCCATCGGTAGATCACGCCCGACACTCCCCGGCGGAGATCCGTACCGCGGAGCCATCACGGGCCCTCCGGCTGCTTCGCTCCGGCGCTCGCGGCCCGCGCCGCGCGCTCGCACGCGCGGGTCCGACTCAGGTTCATGCAGCCGGCGGCCCCGCCAGGCCCTACAATCTAGGTAGATGTCCTCCGCGAGCGCACGCGGCGGCGCGGTTCCGGGCGTCGGGCGACCCGCGTCGCCCCGGCCGGCGACCGATTACCGGGCCGACGATCCGAGCGGCCCACCCGGGAGGGACCAGCATGGCAAGCGAGCGCGGCACGAACGGCCAGGGCGGGACGGAGCAGATCGTCAGCATCACCGAGGTCGCCCGTGAGAAGATCCTCGAGATCATGGACAACCAGGGCATCCGCGGCCGGGGCGCGATCCGCGTCCAGATCCAGGGGCGCGGCCCGGGCGGCTGGAACTACGGCATGTCGCTCGAGGAGGACGCCCAGCCGGAGCCCGGCGACGCCGTCCAGGACGAGGGCGATTTCAAGGTGCTCGTCGGTCCCGATACGCTCGAGAACCTGCGCGGCGCCACCATCGACTTCGTCGGTCAGCTCATGGGCGGCGGCTTCAAGATCGAGAACCCGAACCCGGTCTGGAGCGACCCGCTCGCCCAGGGAGTCCAGGAGCTGATCGACTCGCAGATCAACCCGGGCGTCGCCTCGCACGGCGGCCACGTCGAGCTGCTCGACGTCAAGGACAACAAGGTCTACGTGCGGATGGGCGGCGGCTGCCAGGGCTGCGGCATGGCGAGCGTCACGCTCACCCAGGGCGTCGAGGCGCTGCTCAAGCAGACGTACCCGCAGATCGAGGCCGTCGTGGACACCACCGACCACGCCGGCGGCACCAACCCGTACTACCAGCCGGCCAAGGGTGCACCCGGCGCGAGCCCGTTCCATCAGCCGGCCAAGGGGTAGGGCCGGCCGGGGACGAGGGGCAAGCCCGAGTGGACTTCCCGCGACTCAGGCGGGCGGGACGGTGACGAGCACGTTGTCGAACGTCGCCGTCACCGGGCCGGACCTGGTCACCACGCCGAGCGCCACCAGCCCGCTCGCGTAGCGCTCGTCGACCAGGCTCACGATCTCCTGCCCGTCGATCGAGACGCTCAGGCTGGGGCCGGTCGCCCGGACCGCCAGCCGCATGGACCCCCACTCCACCCTGGCGAGCGGGTGCATCGTCGGCGGCGCGAGCAGCGTGCGCCGGCCCTCCTCGAACGTCGATACCGACACCTCGCCGCTGAACGGGTCCACCGACACGAGATAGCCGGTGCCGCCACCGACCTCGGGCTGGTAGCGGAAGCGGACCGTCGCCGCGGCCGGGCCGTCCGCCTGATCGAACCGGACGTCGGTGACGAGCGCGAAGTCGGCGAGGTCGGTCTCCGGCGATGTCCGCAGCCCGCGCGCGAGCGCCAGGCCCGCGTCCGGTGCCCTGCCGCGAGCGGTCCGCAGCGTATAGCGGGCATCGGTCTCCCCGCCGGGCGCGTTCGACTCGACCGTTGGGGGCGCCAGGGTCACCGCCCGCGGCTCCGGGCCGGGGTACGCCAGGTCCAGCGCGAGATGGTACGGGCCCTCCGCCGTCTCCTCGCCGGCCGCGACCTCCACGACATACGCCCCGGCCTCGCGCGGCTGGACGTCGAGGAGCACCGGGCGTTCATCGACGGCGATCGCCTCGGCGACCGACCGCGCCCCGCAACCGAGGAGCCGCAGCCGGGTGCCGACCGGCGCGCCGGTCAGCTCGAGGCGCACCCGCGCACGCGCGTCGAGGGCGAAGAAGCGGTAGGCGTGCACCTCGCCCGGCGCGGCCAGCACGGCCAGCGCCGGCTC
>JALYGH010000159.1 GCA_030777205.1 Chloroflexota bacterium | reverse complement strand
GGCCGCGAGCGAGGCGCCCGACTGATGGTTTGCCCGGCCGATCAATCAGGCTGGCGTCCCCGGGACGATCAGCGCGTCGACGATTCGCACGCCCTCCCCACTCGGTAGGACGATGATCGGGTTGAGATCCACGCTGGCAAGCCGGTCGCGGTTCGCCCAGCCGACCTGCGACAGCCGGACGAGCGCGGCGACGAGTGCCTCGCGGTCCGCCGGCGGGCTGCCACGGAAGCCCTCAAGCAGCGCGTCCAGGCCGCGGACCTCGGAGATCATCTCTCGGGCGTCGTCCGCCCCGATCGGGCACAGCCGCAGGCTGGTGACCGCCAGCGCTTCGGCCAGGGTGCCGCCCAGGCCGAGCAGCAGGACCGGCCCAAATTGGGGGTCCTGGCTAATCCCGGCGATCACCTCGACCCCGGCCAGCATCGGCTGGACCAGCACGCCATCGACGCGCGCCTCGGGTCGGTGCCGTCGGATATTCTCGAGGACGGCTCGGAAGGCCGCGCGCAGCGCCGGCTCGTCGGCGATCCCGACCCAGACCGCGCCGCCCTCGGTCTTGTGGAGCACGTCGTTCGACGCCGCCTTCACCACGACCGGGTAGCCCAGCGCCCGCGCCGCCGCCGCGGCTTCGTCCTCCTTGCCGCACAGCCGGCCGCGCTCGACCGGCAGGCCGGCCTCGCCGAGCAGGGCCAGACTGGCGACCTCGGCCAGGACGGCGCCCCCTTGCTCCGGGAGTCTCAGCTCGCCGCCACTCGCCGGGGCTGCCCACGGAACTTCGCCGCCCGCGACACGCCGCCGCACCCGGGCATGGTCGACCAGCGCGCGGAGCCCGCGCGCCGCCCGGCCGGGGAGGTGGAAGGCCGGCAGGCGGCTCGCTCGCAGGTGGGGCAGGCCGTCGGCGTCGTACAGGCTGCCGGTCCAGACGAATGCCAGCGGCTTGTCGGTCGCTTCGGCGGCGTCCACGACCCGCTGGACGACCCGCGCGGGGCCGGCCGTCGCCACGGCGACGAGGTCGACGTTCGGGTCGCCGGTGACGAGGGCGAGGATCTCGGGGAACGTCTCGCGCTGGAAGTGGCCGGTGATGTCGGCCGGGTTGGTCGCCGCGCCGCGCCCTTCGAGGATCTCGGCCAGCCGGCCGAGCGTGCCGGCCTCCAACGGCGGCACGACCAGGCTCTGTTCGCCGATCTTGTCGCCGAGCAACCCGGTGATCCCGCCGGAGTGGGAGATCACGCCAACGCGGTCACCGCGCGGCAGCGGCGCATATGCCAGGAGGCGCGCGAACTCCGCCAGCTCGTCGAAGTCGTCGGCGCGGACGATGCCGCGCTGGCGGAAGATGGCGTCCTGGACCGCGTCGCTGCCGGTCAGGGCGGCCGTGTGCGTCGCGGCCGCCTTCTGGCCCACGCCGGAGCGCCCGACCTTCAGCAGGACGATCGGCTTGCCGAGTGCGAGCGCCTCGTCGGCGCAGGCGAGGAAGCCGGCCGGGTCGCGGAAGCCCTCGACGAACGCGGCCACCGCCCGCACCTCGGGATCGTTCAGCATTGCCCGGATCAGCTCGGACAGCTCGACGTCGACCTCGTTGCCAGTCGAGACCAGGTACCGAATGCCGATCCCGCGGTCGCGGAAGGCGTTCAGCAGCGGACCGAAGGCGCTCGCTCCACTCTGCGAGATCAGGCCGATTGGCCCGATCGGCGGCACGTCGGCGGCGGCGATCGGCGTCGAGGCGGTCGCCCAGATCCCCTCGGCGACGTTCGCCAGCCCGAGGCAGTTCGGGCCGAGCACCCGCAACCCGGTCCGGCGTGCGAGACCGGCGACCGCCGCCTGTCGCGCGACGCCCTCCCCGCCCACCTCCGCGAAGTCGGCGCTGATGACGACCGCCGCGCGCACGCCCGCCGCGACGCACTGCTCGAGCGTGTCGAGCACGTGCGCCGCCGGGATGATCACGGCCGCCAAGTCGACCGGCTCGGGGACGGCGCCGATGGTCGGGTAGCAGCGAAGCGCGAAGACGGTCTCGCGGTTCGGGTTGACCGGGTACAGCCGGCCGGCGAACCCGGTCGCCTGGAGGTTGGCGACGAACCGTCCGCCGTACTGCGGACGCTCGGTGGCGCCGATGACCGCGATCGAGACAGGGCGGAGGAGCGCCTGGAGGCGAGGATCCGGCGCCGGCGCGCGACCACCGCGCGGCGCGTCGGCGCCCATCGTCGTCGACATCGACACGCTACCCCCCGACCGCTTCGAGCGCCCGGCGCTTGCGCTCCTCGCGCCGCGCGATCGCCTCGGCCCGGGCGAGGACGGTGCGGGCCCGCTCGACGACCGGGACGTCGATCATCTTGCCGTCCAGGCCGACCGACGCCCGACCGGCCGCCTCGGCCTCCTCGTACACGTCGACCACCCTGCGCGCATAGTCGACCTCGGCCGCGGCGGGCGAGAACGCCTCGTTGAGGATCGGCACCTGGCTGGGGTGGATCACGCTGGCGCCCTTGAAGCCCAGCCGCATCGCGGCGAGCGCCGACCGCCGCAGCCCATCGAGATCGGCGTAGTCGGCGAGCGTGCTGGCCAGCCCCTGCGGCTGGAGCCCGGCCATCCGCGCCGCGACGATCACCATCCCCTTGCCGTACGCCTGCTCGGCCCCCTCCGGCGTCGGCTCGACGCCGATGTCGCGGGTGAAGTCCTCCGGCCCGAGGTTGAGCGACACGGCGCGCGGGCTGGCGCAGGCGATGGCGGCCATGTGCTGGACGCCGAGCGCCGACTCGATCGACAGCGCGATCTGGATCGAGCCGACCGGCAGGCCGCGCGCTTGCTCGCGCTCGGCCAGCAGCCGATCGAGGATCTGGACCTCGATCGGCGACTCGACCTTCGGGAAGGCGATCCCGGCGAGCCCCTCCCAGACCGCCGCGTCCAGGTCGGGTACGGCCAGCTCGAACGGCTTGTTGATCCGGACCAGCACGTCGGCCCCGCCGCGCCCGACGACCGGGATGGCCTCGCGGACGTGCTTGCGGGCGTTTGCCTTCTCGGCGGGCGGGATGCTGTCCTCGAGGTCGAGGACGATCGCGTCGGCGCCCCGCGTGTAGGCCCGCTCGACGAACTTCGGCACGTTGACCGGCATGATCAACGACGACCGGCGGCAGAGTCGACTCGTCCGGGCGAACTGCTCGTCCCGTGACGGGATCGTGAACCAGCCGTCGGTGTTGCCGGTGTGGACGTACGCCATGCGCGATGCTCCAGGGGGCGGGGCAGCCGTCGGAGGCCGCCGCGCGACGTTCTACACTTCCTCGCCGACGATCAGCTCGCGCTGAATGTCCGGTCGGATGCGCCGCAGGATCGGCGGCACGACCAGCACGGCGAGCGCGATGACGAGGAGCGTCAGGGCGATCGGTCGCGTGAAGAAGACTTCGAGCGAGCCGCGCGAGATCAGCAGCGACTGGCGGAGTGACGTCTCCAATTGCTGCCCGAGGACGAGGGCCAGGACAGCCGGCGCGGCGGGGAAGTCGAGCTTCCGCATGCCGTAGCCGATGAGGCCCATCGCGAACATGATCCAGATGTCGAAGGTGCTGTAGTTGATGCTGTAGACGCCGACGATGCAGAGCACCAGGATGACCGGGCCAAGGATCGAGTAAGGCATCCTCAGCGCCCACACAAAGGCCGGAACGAACGCGATGTTCAGGATCAGCAGCGCGACGTTCCCGATGTACATGCTGGCGATCACGCTCCAGACGAAATCCGGGCGCTGCTGGAAGAGTAGCGGCCCCGGCGTGACGCCGAGCATGATGAGCGCGCCGAGCATGACCGCGGTCGTGCCGGAGCCGGGCAGCCCGAGCGTGAGCAGGGGGATCAGTGCCCCGCCGGTGGACGCGTTGTTGGCCGCCTCCGGCGAGGCCACGCCTTCGATCACGCCGGTGCCGAGCTGGGCCCGGCGGCGGGCGAACCGCTTCTCGACCCCGTAGGCGATGAACGTCGCGACCGTCGCGCCGGCCCCCGGCAGGACGCCGATCAGGAAGCCGATCACGCTGCCGCGCGCGATCGGCGGCAGGCTGAAGCGCCAGTCATCGCCGGTCGGGATCAGGCTGCGCAACGGCGCGGCCATCGGCTTGAGCACGATCGTGCGCTCGATGCTGACCAGGACCTCGGCCACGCCGAACAGTCCGACGGCCACCGGCAGGAAGTCGATCCCGTCGAGCAGTTCGAGCGTGCCGTAGGTGTAGCGGGCGCCGCCGGAGATCGCGTCGAGCCCGACCACCGCCAGCATCAACCCGAACAGCGCGCTGAGCAGCCCCCGCAACTGCGACCGCCCGACCAGGGTCGTCAGCATCATCAGTCCGAGCACGAGCAGGCCGACGTACTCGGGCGGGCCGAACGCGAGGGCCGCGTTAGCGATCGGCGGCGCCAGCAGCATCAGCATCGCGACGCTGAACGTGCCGGCGATGAACGACGCGATCGCCGCCATGCCGAGGGCCGGCCCGGCCCGGCCCTTCAGCGCCATCTGATAGCCGTCCAGCGTCGTCATGACCGACGACGACTCGCCGGGCACGTTGACCAGGACCGAGGTGATCGTCCCGCCGTACATCGCCCCGTAGTACAGCCCGGCCATCAGGATCATCGCCGTCGTCGGGTCCATGCCGAATGAGAGCGGGATCAGGATGGCCACGCCGGCCGGCGGGCCGATGCCCGGCAGCGCGCCGATCAGCGTGCCGGCGATGCAGCCGAGCAGGACGTAGAGGATGTTGATCGGCGTCAGGGCCGTCGCGAACCCTTGCGCCAGCCCCTGGATGACGTCCACGCCCTACACCCCTCCCATCAGGATCGCGGGTCTCATCAGAACCACATGATCCCGCGCGGCAGCGGCACGCGCAGCCAGGTGCTGAAGAGCACGTAGGTGCCGAGGGACGTGAGCGCCGACACGCCGACGAGGACCGGCAGGCGGTGTCGCCCGAGGACCGCCATCGTCACGAGCGTCAGCAGCGCGGTCACCAGCACGTAGCCGAGCGTGTCGAACAGCAGGATGGTCAAGGCTAGCACGGCGACCGTGACGCCGACGTTGACCCAGCCGGATCGATCGGGCCAGGTGTTCTCCAGGTCCTCGTGACCGCGTAGCGTGGCGACGAACAGGAGCGCGGCCAGCACCGTGAACAGGCCACCGACCCAACGCGGGAAGAATCCCGGGCCGGGCGTGATCCGCTGGAAGTACGGCAGCTCGAACGCGACCGCCGTGAAGTAGGCCCCGAAGGCGACGAGCAGCAGCGAGACGACGAGCAGGCTGCGACGCACGGCTACTCCTCGAGGGACTCCATGAGCTCGCGCATCCGGTCGCGGGACTCGCGCAGGTACTCGATGTAGGCCTCTTGGTCCCGGTACTCGAGGGTCATCGAGTTCTTCTGGACGTAGTCCTTCCAGACCTGCGTCTCGGCGACCCGGCGGAAGAGGTCCTCGTAGAACTCCACCGCCTCCGGGGGCATGCCCGGTGGCCCGACGATGCCGCGCCCGAGCTGCAGGATCGCATTCGGGTAGCCCAGCTCGACCATCGTCGGCGTATTCGGCAGCGCCGCCACTCGCTCCCGACTCAAGGTCACGAGCGGCCGCAAGTTGCCGGCCTCGATCTGCGGGAAGAACTCGTTCGGATTGGAGGCCGCAATGTCGATATGGCCGCCGAGGAGCGCGGCGTTGACCTCCGCGCCGCTGTTGAACGGGACGTACTCGATCTCGGTCCCGGTGGCCTGCTCAAGGAGTTGGAAGGCCAGGCGTTCGGTCCCGGTTGCGCCGGTGCCCCCGGCAGTGATCTGGCCGGGGTTGGCCTTGGCGAACTCGATCAGATCCTGGATCGACTGGAACTGCGACGACGCCTGCGTGGCGATCAGGACCTCATCGACCGCCAACAGCGAGATCGGCGTCAAATCCTCGAAGTCGAACGGCGCGGTGCCGGCGAGCTTGTTGGTGATCAAGCCGGAGTCGACGCCGGTGGCCAGGACCAGCGGGTCGCCCCGCTTCTCGATGACGTAGGCTAGGCCGACCGAGCCACTGGCGCCGGGCTTGTTGGTAATGTTGAACGGCTGCGACAGGAGGTTGTTCTCCTGTACCGTTTTGTTGATCTCGAGGGCCGTGATGCTGCTGCCACCACCCGGGGCATACGGCACGACCAGCTCGACCGACCCGTTCGGCCGCCACGCCGACGCCACGGCTCGCGCGGGTGCGG
>JALYGH010000158.1 GCA_030777205.1 Chloroflexota bacterium | reverse complement strand
GGACCGCGGCCTGGGCCAGGCGCTCGAGCAGGGCAACCAGGGCCTCGGCCGATCCGACGACGCGGACGCCGCGCGCCAGCGATCCGGCGGTCAGCCGGTACTGCCGCTCCGCGCCGCTCCGTTCGAGCGCCAGGAACGGCTCGGCCTGGTAGAGCGCGGCGAGGTCGGCCGACGGCGACGCGACGAGGGAGAGGTCGTCCGCGAGCCGACACGCAACCGGCCCGACGCGCGCGCCTGTGGCGCCCCGTCGGCCAATCAGGCCGAGCGACGCGGTGGTCCCGACGAGCGACCAGGCGTCCCCGTCACGGCCGCGGTCGACCAGCCCAAGCCACCACCATGGTCCGGTCAGCACGTCCTCGATGACCACCGCCAGTCCGCGCCGAGGAACATCCGGCCCGGAGGGCGGGGCGTCATGCGCCAGGGTCGCCGCCGACGCTGCCAGCTCGTCGGCCAGCGTGGAGGCCCGGAACCAGGTTCCTGGCGGGACTTCCGCGAGCGACTGGAGCAACCCGTCCTCGACGGTGGCCGAGAGGCGCGCTGCTTCGCGCCGACCGCCCTGGCCCCCGAGGTACGTCCGCCAGAGCACTTCGACGGCCCCGCCCGATTCGCCGAGCAGGTCGACCACCCGCTCGTCGACCGGCGTCGGCCAGGAGCCAGCCTGCAGCCACCCGCCACGGCGACCGAGATCGACCAGGAACCGCCAGCGCTCCCGGCGCGCCCCCGGGTCGTCCGAGCCCGACCCGTCTCGGAGCCGTGCCAGCACCTGATCGAGCCCGCGCTCGGGTCGGCCGATCATGCCGCGGGCGGCCGCGTTCCAGGTCTCACGTCGGAGGGCGCTCGCCAGCTCGAACACGTCGCGCCGGAGGTCGTGGCGCCGTATCACGGCGGGCGGCGTCGGCAGGGCCAGGCCAGTCAGCGGCGAGCCGACCGACAGCCGCTCCCGCGCCCGCGGGAGCAGCTCGTCCGGTACGACCAGGTACGTGCCGCGCGCCGGTCCCTCGGTGCTGAACATGCGGAACAGCAGGCCGCGCTCGACGAGTCGGCCGACCGCCGCGGAGAGGGCGGCCGGGTCGGTCGATCGACCGGCCGGAGCCTCGGCCGCCATACGACGGACCAGGGTGTCGGCCTCGACGCCACGCTCGGATCGAGCGGCGATCGACACGGCGACGGCCTCGTGCTCGTCGAGGCGGTCCCACAGCTCAGGATCCGCCGCGCGCTGATCGATCGTCGTCGCGAGCGCGGCTAGCAGCTCCGGCCGCAGCGTCGTCGGCTCGACGCGCAGCCCGTACGCCTGCGCCATCTTGTGGAGGAGGCCGGTCGGGCAACTGAGGAGAGCCTGGCGAAGCGTCACCATGACGACAGACTTGTACGCGGATCGGGACGTCAACGTCGATGGGGCATCGGGACTCGCGGTGGACATCATCGCGACGTTGCCGGGCCGGGGCGCCGATTGACGGTTGAATGGCTCCTCAGTATCCCGGGCTTCGCGCACCGACGGCAGGTGTGGTCACATGGCGGGGCTCGCCCGGCGGTCGGGGCACGCCCAGCACGCGCCAGGAGCCGCCTGCTGGGCGCGCTGATGCCTCTCCGGGAATCCGGGCGGCCTATCCGCCGCGGCAGGGTGCCGCCCCCGTATGAAGCAACGTTCTCGGCAGAGCCGGCTGAGGATCTCGCACGGTCGACGCCGTACTATCGAACGCCGAAGTCGACCGCGCCGAACGGGTTCTGGATGTCGTTGACCGAGATCAGGATCATCAACGCGATCAGCACGACGATGCCGACGAAGTGGACCAGGCCCTCGCGCTCCGGGCTGATGCGCCGCCCGCGGACGGCCTCGATCAGGATGAAGAAGATCCGGCCGCCATCGAGCGCCGGGATCGGCAGCATGTTGGCCACGGCCAGCCCGGCGCTGAAGGTGCCGGTCATCACCAGGATCGGGAACCAGTAGCCCGATTGGATCGACGCATCGACCGCCTGCGACGTGACCTGGGCCATGCCGGGTAGGCCGATCGGGCGCAGCATCTCGGCCGGCATCGCGCCCTGGATTGCGAGGACCGGGGCCGCGAGGGTGAACCCGATGACGCTCGCCGCGCGCACGAACCCGAGCCACAGCGACTCGAATGGGCCGTGCCGGACCGGTCGGGTCGGCGCCTGGATGGCGACGCCGAGTGCGCCCTGGCCGGGCGGCGGGTTGATGCGCGGGGTGACGCTGATGTCCACCGTTTCGGCGCCGCGCCGGACCCGGATCGCGAGCGGGTTCCCGCCGCTTTCGCGGGTGAGCTGCTGGAACTGGGCCGTGGTCGCCACCGGCTGTCCGTTCATCGAGACGACCAAGTCGCCCGGGCGGAGACCGGCCGTCTCGGCCGGCGAGCCCGGCATCACCTGCCCGATCTGGACCTCGTTCGGGACGGGCGTCGGCCAACCGCTCGCGTAGGCGAAGGCGAACACGATCCCGGCCAGCAAGAAGTTCATGCCCGGGCCGGCGGCCAGGACGATGAAGCGGGTCAGCTTGCTCTTGCTGGCGAAGCTACCGGGCGCCTCCGGGTCCTCCTCGCCGAGCATCTTCACGAAGGCGCCGAACGGGATCCAGTTCAGCGAGTAGATGATCCCGTTGCGCTCGATCCTGAAGATTCGGGGCGGCAGTCCGAAGCCGAACTCCTGGACGACGATCCCGGCCCGGCGCGCCGTGATGTAGTGCCCGAGCTCGTGGACGAGCATGAGCAGGCTGAGGATCGGGATGATGGCGAGCCACTGAAGGTCCATGCGGTGCGTCACCCGGGGTGGCCGCGGCCACCATGGGATGGCCGGCTGGCGATAGTCAGGCTAAGGAGTAGTTGACTATATCATGGGCACTTCGAGTGCCCGGGGCGATTTCCGGACCGGGCCTACGCCGTGACCGACGCGAGCGCCAGCCTCCGGCACGCCTCGCGGGCCCAGGCATCGGCGGCGTAGACCGCGTCGAGCGCCGGATCGCGGGTCGGGACGTGGCGGTCCATCACCGCTTCGGTCAGGGCGGGAATCTGGCCGAATCCGATCGAGCCGCTCAGGAACAGATCGACGGCGACCTCGTTCGCCGCGTTCATGACCGTCGGGTAGGTCCCGCCGAGGCGGCCCGCCTCGATGGCGAGGAAGAAGCTTCGGAACCGGTCGGGCTCGAGGGGCGAGAACGACAGCCGCCCGAGCTGCACGAGGTCGAGCGGCGGAGTGGGCATCGAGATCCGCTCCGGGTAGCTGAGCGCGAGCTGGATCGGCAGCCGCATGTCCGGCGTCGAGAGCTGCGCCTTCACCGAGCCGTCGACGAATTCGACGAGCGAGTGGACGATGCTCTCGCGGTGCAGCACGATCTCGACGTCGTCGACCGCGAGGTCGAACAGCCAGCACGCCTCCAGCACTTCGAGGCCCTTGTTCATCATCGTCGCCGAGTCGACGGTGATCTTCGGCCCCATCGACCAGTTCGGGTGCTGCAGGGCCTGGGCCGGGGTGACATCGGCGAGCTGGTCGAGCGGCAGGTCCCGGAAGGCACCCCCGGAGGCGGTCAGGATGACCTTGCGGACGCAGTCGCGGTCCTCGCCGAACAGGCACTGCCAGACCGCGCTGTGCTCCGAGTCGACGGGGATGACTGGCGCGCCAGTCCGTCGCGCGGTGCGCATGACGAGATGACCGGCCATGATCAGCACCTCCTTGTTCGCCAGCGCGACCGGCCGCCCGAGCTCCAGCGCGGCCAGAGTCGGCGCGAGGCCGGCGGTGCCGCTCGTTGCAACGAGCAGCAGGTCCACGTCGGGCGCCGTGGCGGCCTCAATCAGGCTGTCCTCGCCACGACGCAGGCTCGTCGCGTCCGGGCACCAGCCGTCCTCGCCCCGGCCGGTCAGGGCGGCGATGCGCGGCGCGAAGCGCCGAACCTGCTCGCGGAAGAGCGCGGCGTCGGAGCGCGCCGCGAGGGCGACGATCTCGAAACGGTCCGGGTGCCAGGCCGCCACCTCGAGCGCCTGGCGCCCGATCGAGCCGGTCGAGCCAAGGATCGCGATCCGCTTGCGGCCGCTCATCGCGCGGTCCAGATCGCGGCGCGTCCGGGCCCGGGGCATCGCGGCCGTGGGGAGGTTTCAGGGGTCATGACGTCGCCACCACGTACAAGTATGCGCCGGGGATTGCCAGCATCAGGCTGTCGATGCGATCGAGGACGCCACCATGCCCGGGGATGAGCACCCCGGAGTCCTTCGCGCCGCACTGGCGCTTGATGAACGATTCGAGGAGGTCGCCGACGACGGCCAGCACGCCGATCACGGCGCCGAGGCCGAGCAGGCGGAGCATCATCGGGGCGACCGGCGGGGGCGGGGTCGGGATGCCTACCGCCGCGAGCGCCCACAGCAGCCCGCCAAGGAGCGGGGCGACCA
>JALYGH010000157.1 GCA_030777205.1 Chloroflexota bacterium | reverse complement strand
GGCCGAGGGTAGTCCGGGCTGCCCTCGTAGCAGAAGGCCGTCGCGCCGAGGGTAAGCGCGCCCTCGAACAGCCAGGGGCCCATCATCCAGCCCATGTCGGTGAACCAGAAGATGACGTCGCGCTCGCCGACGTCGAAGCAGTGGGCCATGTCCTGGGTGGCCTTGATCGGGAAGCCGCCGTGGACGTGGACGGCGGCCTTGGGCCGGCCGGTGGTGCCGGAGGTGTAGATCAGCATGTGTGGGTCTTCGGGGTCGGTCCGCTCGGTGGCGCACTCGCGCGGCTGACCGGCCGCCGCCTCGTGCCACCAGACGTCGCGGCCGGCCGTCCAGGGCACGTCGCGGCCGATCCGGCGGTAGACGATGGCGTGCTCGACGCTCGGGGCGTGGTCGAGCGCCTCGTCGGCCGTCTCCTTCATTCGAACTACGTTGCCGCGCCGGTAGAAGCCGTCGGCGGTGATCAGCAGCTTCGCCTCGCAGTCGTTCAGGCGGGCAGCGATGGCCTGGGGCGCGTAGCCGGAGAAGATCGGGGTGAAGATGGCGCCGACCTTCGAGCAGGCCAGCGAGGCGATGGCGACCTCGGGCACCATTGGCATGAAGATGCCGACCCGGTCGCCCTTGCCGACGCCGAGCGCCCGCAGCGCGTTCGCCAGCCGATTCGTCTCGACGAACAGCTCCCAGTAGGTCAGCTTGCGGACGTCGCCGTCCTCGCCCTCCCAGATCAGGGCGAGCTTGTTGCGGCGGTAGGTAGCGACGTGCTTGTCGAGGGCGTTGTGGACGTAGTTGAACCGGCCGCCGACCCACCAGCGCGGCCAGGCAATCCCGCGCGAGTCGTCCACGACCCGCTCGAAGGGCGCGTACCACTCCAGCCCGAGATCGTCGGAGACGGCGCGCCAGAACCAGTCGAGGTCGTCGGTCGAGCGGCGGAGCAGCTCGTCGACATCGCGGATGCCGTGGCGCGCCATGAAGCGGGCGAGGCGGCTCTCGCGAAGGCACTGCTCGGACGGCCGCCAGACGATGCCGCCGCTCCGGGTGTCGTCGGCCGGGCCCGGCGTTCTCGGCGCCGCTGCCGACCGGTCAACCGACGTGTCCGCCATGGGCGCCACCCCCTCGACTCTGGATAGCCGAGTCTAGCACGGTGACCGCCAGGGACACGGGCCGGACGCGCCACGGTGCGCCGAGGCGCTCCGCCCCGACACCCACCTGACAGTCCCCGAAACGTGCTGTGACTTCTTATACCGATTCGGGATGCAATGGGTGGGCTCGGCAGCGGCAGGGTGACCCGCGGTGCCTCACGGATGCCCGCCACGATCGGCCCGAGCTGGTACCGAGCACTCAATGCTGACGCTGTTCATCGCCTTCGGCATCGTCCGGAGCGTCCTGATCCGCTCCAACAAACGCACCTTCACCCTCTCCGGCTGACGGCATGAGTAGAGCTGTGCGAGCGGTCGCCGCGCCCTCGGTAGCGCCACGGTGCTGCTCCTCCACAGGGCGCATCCCACGCGGCCGGGCCCGCCTCCCGACCGGTCACCGCATCTCGGAGGGGAAACGCCCCCGGCGCCACGGCCGGGCGTGCTATCATCCGACCGCCTTCCCCCATGCAACGCTACACGACGCGCGACAAACTCGTCCTGGCCGCCGTGGCCATCCTCTTCATCTACTACTTCGGCACGACGTCGCGGTTCGGCAGCATCGAGGGGTTCGTCCTCTTTATCGGGGCGCTGATCCTCGCGGTCACGTTCCACGAGTTCGCGCACGCCTTCGTCGCCCTGCAGCTCGGCGACTGGACGGCCCACCGGATGGGCCGCGTCTCGCTCAACCCGATTCGGCACCTCGACCTCTTCGGATCGATGGCCTTCCTCTTCGTCGGGTTCGGCTGGGGGAAGCCGGTCCCGATCAACCCGTACAACATGCGGCTAAGTCCGGCCGTCGGGGCGGCGGTCTCGGCGCTGGCCGGCCCGACCTCGAATGTCTTGTTCGCCTTCCTGGTGACCGTGCCGCTCCGCTTCGGACTGAGTCCGACGCCGGGCACGTACGAGGCGATCTTCTGGCAGCAGTTGTTCAGCGTGAACATCTTGCTCGCGGCGTTCAACTTCTTGCCAATCCCGCCGCTCGACGGCTTCAGCCTGGCGCGCCTCGTCCTGCCGCCTCACATCTCCGACTGGCTCGAGCAGTACGGCATGTTCGTGCTCTTGGCGCTGGTGTTCTTGCCGGCGCTCATACCGGGCATGCCCGATATCATCCAGCTCATGGTCGCCCCCCTGCGGGTGGTCCTCCGCGAGATCGCGACCGTGGGGCTATGATCGTTACGGACCCTCATCGTCAGTCGGAGTAGCGTGGTGGCCAGGATTGCCTTCGAGCACGTCGCCATCATCGGAACGGGGTTGATCGGGGCGTCCTTCGGCCTCGCCCTGAAGCGGCTGACGCCCGCGCCGCGGGTGGTCGGCTGCGACCTGACCGGCAGCGCCCGACGGTCGGCGACGAGCTTGAAGGCGGTCGACCGCGCCACCGGCAACCTGGCCGACGCCGTCCGTGAGGCCGACCTGGTCGTCGTGGCGGTGCCCGTCCGGGCGATCGAGCTCGTGCTCCGCGAGATCGGGCCGCTGCTGCGGCCGGGGACGGTCGTGACCGACACCGGCTCCACGAAGCGCCAGGTCATGGCCTGGGCCGCCGAGCTGCTCCCGGAGGGGGTGAGCTTCATCGGCGGTCACCCGATGACCGGACGGGCAACGGCCGGCACCGACGGCGCGACGGGCGCCCTCTTCGAGAACGCCGTCTACTGCGTCTCGCCGTCGAGCACGGCCGACCCGAAGGCGGTCGAGAACGTCGTCAAGACGATCGAAGCGCTCGGTTCGGTCGCCTACTTCGTCGAGCCGGACGAGCACGACGGGCTGGTCGCCAGCATCAGTCACCTGCCATTCCTGGCGTCGAACGCGGTCATGCGGAGCGCGGCGACCGAGCGCGGCTGGCGCGAGGCGCGCACCATCGCGGCCGGTGGGTTCGCCACGCTCACCAACCTCTGCGAGAGCGACTCCCGCATGTTCGCCGACATCTGCCTGACGAACCGCGACCAGGTTGCCCGCCAGATCGATCGGCTGGTGGACGAGCTGACCGAGCTGCGGGCGCTGATCGAGGCGGGCGACGACCGCCTCTACGATCGCTTCGCCGAGACCCAGCGGCTGCACCAGGACTGGCTGGCCGGCCGTGGCACCGAGGCGGCGCCGAGCATTCCGGCCGAGGACCTCAAGCCGCAGAACCTCTTCTTCCCGGGGCGGCTCGGCGAGATGCTGCGGCGGGGCGACCGCGACCGGAAGTAGCGCCGCGCGGCAACCAACGCTTCGAGGGCGCCGGCGACGGGTCGGCCGCGGCCGCTCGGTAGATGGCCTGAATTGCCGGGCCACGGAGGCTGCGTTTATAGTCCCGCACCAACCCTGCAAGCTGGAACCTCTCATCGTCGCAAAGCTGTTCTCTCAGCGCGCACGGACGCTGACGGAGCCGTGGCTGCCAATCGAGGTCTCGACCGCCCACCGGCCCCGGGCGGCCGCTCCGGCCGTCGCCCGGTATGTCGGCTCGCGCGACCTGGCGCTCGTCTGCGGCCTTGCCGCCGCGGCCGTGCTGATCCGCGTCCCGTACCTGTGGCAGATCCCGCGCTTCACCGACGAGCTCCAGGAAGGGCTGTGGGCGCTGGCGATCTACCGCGGCGAGATCCGCCCCCTGACGGCGGTCGATTCGTACTACGGCCCGCTCTGGAGCTACCTGCTCGCCGGGGTCTTCCACCTGGGCGGCCCGACGGAGCTGCTCCCTCGCCTGGTGGCGATGCTCCTGGCCGCATTGGGCGTGGTCTTGACCTACCTGGTCGGGCGGGACATGGCGGGGCGTTCGGCGGGATTGATCGCGGCGGCGCTGATGCTGACCTCGGCCGGACACGTCGTCATCAACAGCCACACCGCCCGCTCCAACTCGATCACGCCGCTAATCACAACCCTGATCGTCTGGACGCTCTACCGAGCAGTGCGCTCGGGCAACGGGTGGTACCTGGCCATCGCCGGGCTGCTGTTCGGGTTGGCGCTGCAAACGCACCTGTCGGTCGTCGTCTTCGTCCCCGGGCTGGCGGTCGGCCTGCTGCTGATGCGGCCGAGGCTGCTCGTCAGCCGCTGGGTGCCCCTGTCGGCCGCGCTGTTCGCGCTGGGCTACGCCAACATGATCGTCTTCAACCTCCAGTCCGGGTTCTGGTCGTTCGTGCACGCGCGGGCACTACAGAGCGGGTACGCCGACGGCCGCTCGACCAGCCTGTCGATCTACCTCGAGAACTTCGACGCGCTGATCCAATCCCTCTCGCGCCTGCTCAGCGGCAACATCGATACCGCCGAGAGTCTCGCCCGTTTTCCGTACGTGGCGCTTGCTCTCATCGGCCTGGTGGTGCTGGCGCGCCGCGGCAACCCGCTTCCGCTGGCGTTCTGCCTGTCCGGCGTCCTGCTGTTCCCCTACTTCAACCCCCGCTACGGGCCGATCCTGAGCGGCCGCTACCTGATCCCGCTGCTCCCGTTTGCGTACCTCGGCATCGGCCTCGCGCTCGCCTGGCTGGCCGAGCAGCTTCGGACTCGGCGGCTGGTGGTGCCCCGCGCCGCCCAGGCGGCGGTTGTCCTGGCCCTGGTGTTGGCCCCGCTCGTCCATCTCGGGCTCTACTACCGGGAGGTGATCGAGGATGAGCGGGTCAATGAGCCGCTCTTCACCCTGGTCGACACCCTGCGCTCGGCGCGGCAGGCGGGCGAGCTCGTGCTGCTGGACGAGGGACTTGGCCAGGAGAACCTGACGGCCGGCGGCACCGACCTGAAGGCCCTGCGCTTCTTGCTCGAGGCGAGCGCCATCCCCTACCAGGTGGCCAAGCTCACCTCGGCCGGGGTCGAGCCGATCATGGCTGACGCGCCGAACATCTTGACGATCATGGACGTCAAGAAGACGGAGAGCCTGGGGCGCAAGCTGACGCTCACGCCGTACGGGGGCGCGGTCGAATCGGCCTCCGGCAGCAGCCACCGGTACCGCGTCTACCGCCTCAGCCCGCGCCCGTGATCGCGGGATCTGGTCGCTGGCGGATGATCGGGACGCCCTCGCGAGCTATCCTGCTCGTCGTAGCCGCCGCGCTCGCCTACCTGCTGGCGCCGGGGCACGAGCTGGGCTGGTTGACCGGCGTGCCCCTGCGACCGCTGTCGCTCGCGGCGGTCATCGTCCTGGGAGTGGTGGTTTTCGCCTGCTGGCCCGAGGCCGGCTCGGGCCGCACCGGACGCGCCCCCGTCCTGGTCTTCGCCCTCGTCGGCCTGGTCCTGCTCAAGCTGGGGTTGACCCAGCTCGGGCTCAACTACGGGCTGCCCGGCTGGTACTACGCGAACGGACGCTTCGAGGGAACGCCGGAGCGGTCGAGCGACTTTCGCTCGGAGGCGGCCACCCGGCGCGACCGCGAGCTGCACTTCGGCGGGGACGAGTTCCCGGTCCACTTCCTGAACGATTACCTCCGCTTCAACTTCTACGGGGCCGAAGCGGAGCGACGGCGCAACATCCCGTTCTCGGTTCGTTGGCAGGGGGCGCTCTACGTACCGAGGGACGGCACCTACCGGCTCTGGCTCACGGCATCTGGACCGGGGACCCTCGCGCTCGATGGCAAGCCGATCGCCTCGGTCGACGCCGACGGACGGGACACGCGCGCCGCGACGCTGGAGCTGGCGCGAGGCTCGCACGAGATCCAGGTGCGTTACGCGCGCCGGCCGCCCCGGTCGTCCGATCTCAAGCTCGAGTGGGACCTGGACGGAGTTCGCCAGCCGGTCCGGAGTCCGTACCTGCTCGCGGCGCCGGTCACTCCCGAGGCCTGGGAACGAGACCAGCTCGTGACAGGTGGGGCTCGCGCCCTTGACGGGCTGTTCCTTGCGCTGCTGACCATGGTGGCAGCCTGGCTGATCGCCGGCCGTGTGGCGATCGTGGCGCGGACATCGAACGGGCGCCTGGCGCTGCTCGAGCGGCCGCTCCTGGGCCTCTTCCTGCTGCTCATCTTCGCCGACGCCGCGCTGCCGCGACTGGATCGCGTCGACAAGCTAGCGCTCCTGGGAGGCGGCCAGGATTGGCTGACCCACGAGACGCTGGCGCGGGACATCCTCCTGAGCGGCCCACTGATGACCCTCGGCCAGCCACTGGGCGAAGGCAGGACCTACTATGCCCAGCCGTTTTATCCCTACGCCCTGGCCGCGATGCACTGGCTGACCGGCGAGGACCAGTTCGGGGTGATCGTCCTCCAACTGTTCGGGCTCGGAGTCGCGGGCGTCCTGCTGTTCTACCTGACGAAGCGCCTGTTCGGGCGGCCGGCCGCCTTCGCCGGCTTCGTCATCTTCCTGGGGCTGCGCGTCTGGCACCTCGACTGGGTCTCGCGTCGCCTGCTCTCCGAGAGCATCTACTTCGTCATCCTGCCGGCGCTGCTGCTCTGCCTCGTGCGCTACGTGGACGAGCGACGGCGTTCCGACCTGCTGCTCGGCGGGCTCCTGCTCGGCCTGGCGATCGTCACGCGCGGGCCGACGCTCCTGTACGCGCCGCTGGTCGGCGTGCTCCTCTGGCGGCTTCTGCGCCGCGAAGGCGAGCCGCGGCGCGTGGTCGGCCACCGGATGGTGGCGCTGTTCGCCGCGGCGAGCGTAATCGTCCTGCTCGTGCCGCTGCGGAACTACGCCGTCGCGGGTCAACCGGCCCTGGTCGCCTCGAGCGGCGGCGTGAACCTCCAGAAGCTGCACCGGCCGACGTCGGTCGTGCGGCTGAGCCTGGCCAACGACCGCTGGTACGCCCCCTATGTTCAGGACGCGCCGACCCGCGAGACGCTCGAGTTCATCCAGCAGGATCCGCTCGGGTACGCCGCGACGTACGTCCCGTTGGCCCTCTACACGCTCGGGTACGGGGCGGCCATCGACGAAAGCCATGTGCTAGTCTGGCCCGACCTCGTGGCGATGAACCTGCTCTACCTCGGCGCCGTCGTCTGGTCACGCCGGGCGCGATCGACCCGAGCGGGGTTGCTCCACGCGTTCATCGGCGTGCATTTCCTGACGATGGTCGTCTTCGCCCCGTATGACTACGACAATCGCCTGGTCCTGCCGATGTACCTGCCGATGACCGCCTTCGCCGGCCTTGCCGCGTCGATGGTGCTGAGAGCGGCCTACGCCAGGGACGGCGGACTGGTCACCGTCGCCCACGCACCATCCAGGCACGACGAGCTGGCGCGGTTACGGTAGCGGCGCGATCAGCGGTTCACCCGCCGCGCTCGCCGGAGCGAGCGACGGCACCGGCTGCGATGGCGCGCTCGGGACACTCCGTGGACGCTGGACCGGACCCCGGCGGCGGCAGTTGGCAGCCGGCATCACGCCCGAGGGCCGGGCTTGCGGCGAGCGCCCATCCGGCACCTGGCGGCATGCCGGGCGGTGGCCGGGGTCGAGTCAGATCACCCCGAACGGAGGCCGATCCTGATCGTGGCTGCCATGACCATCGCCGTGTCGCTCGTTGGTGGTGACGGCGCCACACCAGCGCAGCTCTGGCTGTGGGCGGTCCTGTTCGGCACAGCGTTCGGCGCGCTGATCTCCGTCCTCCGTCCGGTCGGCGCTCTGCGCCGACGTGATCGCCGGGCCGGGGCTCGGGCGGAGCGCCGGTATCCTGGCGAGCCACTACCTGCTCGGTACCGTCGCGACACTCGAGGCGATTTCTTCTGGTCCACCAACGCGGCTGGGCTGATTTCGGCTCGGTCAGTCAGGCTCGTGCCATGAGCGGGGCACCGGCGATGTACCACCGATCCAGTCGCACCATGTGCGGGGCAGCGGCGCAACGCCGCTCGCCAGCTCCGTGGACGATCTGTCCGCTCCCGCCGTCCGCTCTACGACCGCTCCGCCACCGGCGACCATGAGCGCCATGACGACGCTCGCGACGACCGCGCCCCCGATCTCGATCGACAAGTGGGTCGCCGTCCCTCTCGGCCGGCAGCGACCTCGCTCGAGTTCGGCGCACCTTATTCTCGTGGCGCCTCGCGCACGCTCGGCAAGATGAATTGCCGCGTTCCTGGCGCATAACGCTCCCATGCCCATCGCACACCCCCTTCATCGGCTTCCCATGGCGTCGCGCTCGGCCCTATTCGCCGGCCGGTCGCGCTGCGCGACCACCCTACGGTGCTTGCCGTCGGATGACCACGAGGAACCACGGAGTTAGGCACGGTTTCCCAGACCGTGCCTCACTCGGCTGGCGCATGGGCGGACTCGCTGCTACGCTGACGGCACGCGGCGCGACGCGACGGTCCTCGCGGCGGTTCAGTGGAGGGCGAGGGTGCGGGACTCGACGGCCACTCCGCGATTCGGCTCTCTGCTCCGGAGCCTGCGGCTGGCCGCCAGACTCACCCAGGAGGCGCTCGCCGAGCGCTCCGGCGTCGCGGCGCGGACAGTTCAGGATCTCGAACGCGGCATCGGACACCCGCGCCGCGACACCGTTCGTCGGCTCGTCGCGGTGCTCCGTCCCGATCCCGACGTCCGAGCCCAGCTCGAGGCCGGAACGTCGGCACCGCGAGCACGCACGCGGCCGTCACTACGGGACGACGGACAGCGGCCGGCGGGCAGCCGGCGTGGGCGGCCGGGCGCCGCGGATTCACCAGCGCCCGCGTCGATGGCTCGCTCGACGCCGCTGACGAGCTTCGTCGGGCGTGAAGTCGAGCTGGGGGACTTGACGCGGCTGCTGCCGATGACTCGACTGCTCACGCTCACCGGGCCCGGCGGCTGCGGCAAGACGCGCCTCGCGCTGGAGCTCCTCCCCCGCGTCACGTCGCTGTTCCCCGAGGGCCTGCACTTCGTGTCCCTCGCACCGCTCGCCGACCCCGGCCTGGTGGCGTCGACCATCGCCGAAGCGCTCGGCATACGGGAGGCGCCCGACCAGCCGGTGATGGAGAGCCTCCGTCGCGGCATCGGCGAGCGGCGCATGCTGCTGGTGCTCGACAACTTCGAGCACCTCCTGGCGGCCGGGCCGTTGCTCGTCGATCTGCTGGCCGCCTGCCCGCGACTCACGGCGCTCGTGACCAGCCGCGAGGTGCTGCGGCTGAACGGCGAGCAGGTCTACCCGGTCCCGTCGCTGACCTTACCGAATCTCGCCAACCTGCCGGCCGACGCCGGACAGCACCTGCAGGTGCTGTCC